>DASXLG010000232.1 GCA_036496425.1 Terriglobia bacterium
AATGAACCGGTTCGATGAAGCCGTTCAGAGCTTCGAAGTCACGAAAGAGTATTGCGAACGGAACGGCATGACGCTCTGGGCCGCAATGGCCGATCGGGGAATCTCCCAGATGCATTTTCGGCGCGGCAACTACTCGACAGCGCTGCGCATTCTGGAGCAGGTCCGCCGCAGACATGAAGAACTGGCCGACTCCCGGCGCATCGGTCTGTGCGATATGGACCGCGCGGAAATATATCTCGAACTCAATCTCTTCGACGATGCAGCAACCATCGCAGGACGCGCTTACGAGACATTCGAACGTCTCGGCAACAGGTACGAAGCCGGAAAGTGTCTTACCTTCCAGGGAATCGCGGAATTTAAACTACTGAATGACAAAGATGCCGAGAAAGCCTTTGTCCGTGCGCGCGATATCTTCCTCAAGGAAGGAACGGGCAACGATGTGTGGGTCGCCGTCATCGATCTCTGGCGCGCGCAACTTCTGACCAGGCAGCACCAATTTGCGCCTGCACAGGAACTGGCGCAGCGGGCCGCCGAAATATTCGAGAAGCAGCAGGTGCCGGCACGGGCTGCAAATGCCCGCGTTCTTTCGGCTCAAAGCTGGATCGAACTGGATGCAACAGCGCCCGCGCTCAAGGAAGCGCAGAAGGCCCTGGATGAAATCGAAGGCTTTCACGCGCCCTGGGTCTCTTATCAGTGTTACAACACCCTGGGCCGCCTGAAAGAGTTGAATGGCGCGATCGACCAGGCCGAACAGCTTTACAGCAAGGCCATCGAGCAGATGGAATCGCTCCGGGGCAATATCCGGCTGGATGAAATGCGGCTGTCGTTCGGCCGCGACAAGTACCAGGTTTACGAAAACATGGTCGGGCTGAAGCTGGCGAAAGGCGACCGGCACGCCGCATTTCAATTCGTAGAGCGCTCGAAATCCCGGACGTTGATCGATCTTCTCGAAAAGAATCTCGAAACCGTGTGGGACACGGGAGCGGATGAATCGCCCCGCCTGCAGCGGATCCGTAAGATCCGCGAAGAGCTGAATATCTTTTACAGCCGGCTCAACGAAGTCGGGGCTACAGCACGCGCCGCCGCGGCGGATACTGTTACAAAAGAAGAGATCTCCCGGCGCGAACAGGAGCTGGTGGAGCTGCTCAGAGAGGTGGGCTCGGAAAAATCAGGCTGGGCCACACTCCAGAGCATGAAGATCCCATCGGTCGAAGAAGTGAACGCGATGCTTGGCCGTGATGAAGTGCTGGTCGAGTACTACACCATCGGCGACCGATTTCAAGCCTTTGTCATCGGTCATGACTCGTTTCACGTCGTGCAGGACCTTACCACGATAAAAGACGTGCGCGCCTGTCTCAAGGGCCTGACGTTTCAGCTTTCGAAGTTTCATCTTGAGACGGACTACGTGCAGAAACACACGCAACGCCTGCTGCGTGCCACACAACATCACCTGAATGAGCTTTACAAGCAGCTCATCGAGCCGCTCAAAGATTACCTTTCGGGCCGCTCCATTGTTTTTGTGCCGCACAACATGCTTCATTACCTGCCGTTTCAGGCCTTGTACGACGGCACGAACTATCTCATCGATTCATACGATGTTGTGCGCGCGGCAAGTACTTCCGTCCTGAAGATCTGTCGCGAGAAGAAGATCCAGAAAACGGAACAGGATCTCGTTCTTGCCGTGGCGGATGAGATGACGCCGCACATTACCGAGGAGGTGGAAGCGCTACGGAGACTTCTACCCAAGGGATTGTTCTTTGTCGGGAGCGAAGCGCGCGAGGACAAGCTGCGCCGTTATGGACAGACCGCCGGGAAATTGCACATCGCCGCACACGGTATTTTCCGGGCCGACAATCCGATGTTCTCTTCACTCAAGCTCGGCGACAGCTGGCTGAACCTGTTCGACATTTTCAATCTGCAGCTCGGCGCCGAACTGACTGTGCTGAGCGCCTGCGAGACAGGAATGAGCGCCGTCTGGGAAGGTGATGAGTTGCTCGGCCTGGCCCGCGGCTTCCTCTACGCCGGAACCCCGTCACTTGTTGTCAGCTTGTGGACGGTCAACGACCGCTCGACCGCTCAATTAATGGAGCACTTTTACGAGGACTTGCAAAACGGCGAGTCGAAATCACGCGCGCTGCAAAGTGCCGTTCTTAAAGTAAAGACGGTCTTTCCGCATCCTTACTATTGGGCACCGTTCATCTTGATGGGCAGGTCCTGAGATAACTGCGGTAATCTAGGCCCTATGGACCCTGTTTACCGTCCCTCCAACTGGCGAGCATCCGATCCTGGCTCGCCCGGCGAATTTCCGTACACGCGGGGAATTCAGCAGACAATGTACCGGGGACGGCTTTGGACGATGCGCCAGTATGCCGGCTTTGGCTCCGCCGCCGAAACCAACAAACGCTTCAAATACCTTCTGCAGAATGGCCAGACCGGACTCTCGGTTGCATTCGATCTGCCCACGCAACTCGGCATGGATTCGGATCACCCATTGGCCGCCGGCGAGGCCGGCAAAGTTGGCGTTGCGATCGACACGCTAATCGATATGGAGACGGTGTTTGACGGCATTCCGCTCGATCGCGTTTCAACGTCCATGACGATCAACGCCACCGCGGCAATCCTTCTGGCAATGTACGTGGCGGTGGCGAAGAAACAGGGAGTCGCCGCGAAACTCATCAACGGCACGACGCAAAACGACATTCTCAAGGAATACATTGCTCGCGGTCTCTACATCTATCCGCCGAAGTTCTCGCTGCGTCTGATCACCGACATTTTCGAGTATTGCCAGCGCGAGGCCCCGAACTGGAACACGATTTCCATCAGCGGATACCACATCCGTGAGGCGGGCGCCACCGCGGTGCAGGAACTCGCTTTCACCTTCGGCAATGCCATCACGTATGTGCAGGCTGCGATCGATCGCGGTCTGGAAATCGACTCTTTCGCGCCACGCATTTCGTTTTTCTTCGATACCCATAACGATTTTCTCGAGGAGATCGCGAAGTTTCGCGCGGCGCGCCGGATGTGGGCGAAGATCATGCGCGACCGGTTTCATGCGGAGAATCCCAAGTCCTGGATGCTTCGATTTCACGCTCAAACCGCCGGGTCGTCGCTGACCGCGCAGCAGCCCGACAACAATATCGTTCGCGTTGCGATCCAGGCTCTGGCCGCGGTTCTCGGAGGCGCGCAGTCCCTTCATACGAATGCGAAAGACGAAGCTCTCGCCATACCGACAGCGGACGCGGCGCGTCTCGCTTTGCGGACGCAGCAGATCCTTGCGTATGAATCGGGCGTTACAAACACCGTAGATCCGGTGGCCGGCTCGTACGCGATCGAAGCGCTGACGGACCGGATCGAAGAAGAAGTAAGCGGGCAATTGGGCCGTATCGAGAATCTCGGCGGCATGCTGGGCGCGATCGAGAACGGATGGGTTCAGGCCCAGATCCACGAATCGGCGTACAAATACCAGCGCTCGATCGAGTCCAGGGAACGAATTATCGTCGGGGTTAACGAATACCGGTCCGATGAAGAGCAGAAGGTTCCCATTCATCGTTCCGACCCGGCCGCTGAAGCCGCTCAGGCCGCTCGACTGGCGCATGTCCGGTCGTCCCGTGACGGCGCTCTGGTCACGGCGGCTATCGGGCGATTGGAGGCCGCGGCAAGCGGTGCAGGCAACCTGATGCCGTATATCCTCGACGCGGTTGAAGCGTACGCGACCGTCGGTGAAATTTCCGACGCATTCCGCCGCGTCCATGGGGAATACCAGGAGGGCTGGACGGCTTGAGCGATGTCCTCGAAGTGAAAAACCTGAAAACCTTCTTCTTTACTGAAGAAGGAGTCGTCAAGGCAGTTGACGATGTGTCTTTCAGTGTTCCCAAAGGCCGGACGCTGGGTCTTGTCGGAGAGAGCGGTTGCGGCAAAAGCGTTACTGCGATGTCGATCACGCGGCTGATCAGCCCTCCGGGCCGCATCACCGGCGGTCAGATCCTGCTCGAAGGCCGCGACCTCGCTGTGATTTCAGAACAGGAGATGCGGCAAATTCGCGGCGCACGGATCTCGATGATTTTTCAGGAGCCGATGACCGCGCTGAATCCGGTGCTTCAAGTCGGTTTCCAGATCGCGGAGGCCGTGCTCGCTCACGAAAAAGTGTCGAAACGGGAAGCCTGGGCGCGAGCCGTCGAGGCCATGAAAGACGTGGCCATTCCCGATGCGGAGAAGCGGGCAAAGGACTATCCGCATCAGCTGTCGGGCGGAATGCGCCAGCGCATCATGATTGCAATGGCCTTGGTCTGTCATCCCGACGTCGTGATCGCAGACGAGCCGACGACCGCGCTTGACGTCACCATCCAGGCTCAGATTCTCGA
>DASXLG010000233.1 GCA_036496425.1 Terriglobia bacterium
ATTGAGGAACCAGCTCGAAGGCGGGGCGCTGCACGGTGTCAGCCGGGCGCTCAACGAAGAAGTCACGTGGGACGAACAGAAGGTCACGTCGATCGACTGGCGCACGTACCGCCCGCTGCCGGTGGGCGCCGATATTCCCAGAATCGAAACTGTTCTCATTAATCGTCCAGAGGCCCGCGCGACGGGAGCCGGCGAAACGGCAGTTACGGTTGTGGCGGCAGCGATCGGAAACGCAGTGTTCGACGCGACAGGTGTGCGCCTGAGACAGGCGCCGTTCACGCCCGAACGCGTGAAAGCGGCGTTGTCGAAGCGGGCTTAAGACCGGTTCAGGCGATTCAGTAAGTACGCGATCACCGAAAACACGACGACGACCGCGAAGACGATCGAGGAAACGGTCAAGGCCAAAAGCATTATTACGACTCCACGCGCTCTAGAACGCGTTCCCTAAGAACGGCAACATGT
This sequence comes from Terriglobia bacterium, assembly GCA_036496425.1. Classification (NCBI taxonomy): domain Bacteria; kingdom Pseudomonadati; phylum Acidobacteriota; class Terriglobia; species Terriglobia bacterium. Next base: position 463 of record DASXLG010000233.1, read on the forward strand.
GGCCGAAGAAGAGGACTCCGATCCACAGGAAAATCGCGGAAGCGGCCATCACCTTCGCTCCAAACGGAGCGTCATCGCCCGGCCCGACCGTCCACGGCTGGTCCACCAGCATGAAATACAGGACGTTGAGCGCACACAGAATCACGAAAACCATCTTCCAGTAAAAGATCGGGTTTCTCGTGTATTGTTGCGGGGCTCCGATAAAGAAAAACATTCCAGTCGTCAGATTAAGCGCGAATCCCAGCATTCCCAGCGGCATCAATTGATACAGAGCGGCGAAAGAAAGCTTCTTCGCCATCCCGAGCATGCGAAGATCGATCAGAAACACCGACGTAAACAGAATGCTCAGCCCGACGAAGTGCAACGTCTCGCACGACGGCCAGACCCAGGTTTTTCCGACCACAAACATCCCGAAATTGCGAGCGAATCCCGCGGACTCGTCCGCCGCGACCTCGTTTGTCCCCTGAATTTCAGGATGATTGATCGATCCGCCGAGATTGGCCGCGCGCGCCATCAACGCGAACGAGATCAACGACAGCGAGAGAACGACCACGGTATTCCAGCGCGGCACGCGCCGGAGCAGGCGGAACTGCCACAGGCCGAGCCATGCGATGAAACCAGTGATCTCCATGAAAATGAACGCCACCAGTGCGGCATCTTCGTGGGCGCGAACCAGAGAAAAAGTGGTGTATCCGCGATCCTTGAGAACTTCCTCGGCCGCGTTCCCGCTCATGTACGTCGGAATGGCAACGGCGGCAATCAGAAAGAAGATCACCAGGCTTGCCCGTTTCAGGTCGTCCTTGTTCCCCAGAATGGACACGATGTACAGGGCCAGACCGATTCCAAAACCGATCGTCGGGAAGTGATTCAAAAGCAAATGGACGTGCGCGAGGTTCATAGTCTTATTTGGTCAGGCCGCTCACGGGGCCGACATACGCCAGCAACCGGCCGGCGGTGATTGCGCCCAGCCAGAAGATGAGATTCGTGACGGCCAGCATCTTCGCATTCATCGAAAAAGGTGCTTTATCGATGAGAGGGTCGCGAAAGACGCGTTTTCTCAGCATCTGCATGTTAATGACGGCGAGAAATACAAAAATCATCTTTATATAAAAATCAGGATTGATCATCTTGGTCGTAGCATCCGAGGCCAGCATCATGAGCCCCGTGGCCGTATTGACCCAGAACGCTACCCAGAATACGGGAAGCAGCCGTTCCAGCGGCGCCAGCGGCATGGCGGGGGCATATCCCAGGATCCGGAGGTCGATTCCCGCATTGATGCCGACAATGATCCCCATTCCGATGGTATGGAGGAGCAGGATGCTTGGGAAAGCGAAGACCGAACTCGATTCGACGACCCAGCGGGAGAAACCGGCTTGCTCAATAGCTCGAAGAAAATCCATTATCATATTCAATTGCCCGAAGTCCTCGCACGCTAACATGCACCCTATTGGAAGTCAATGGCTCCAGCGGGTCCAGCCGCAGATGACGCGGATGACGCGGATGGGGCGCATCATCAGTAGCTCTTTGTGCCCAATCTGCGTCATCCGCGTCATCTGCGGCTAGACCCCTTTATTTCTTTGCCGACAGGCTTTTATACGCTGCCTCCACGAACATGTCCGTCGTCCAGAATCCCGTGGTGGCGCCGTACAGCGGATCGTAGTCCCGGGTGGGCTTTGCTGCTTTGACCTGCTCCAGCGTCATTCCTTTTTTGACCATGTCCTGGATACGGTCGCGAATGATCGTCACCATATCGCGATATTCCACGACATCCGCTTCATCGCAGAGCCGGCCGTGGCCTGGAATGACCATCGTGCCGCCTTCCTGTTTGTCCGCGGGAATGGTGATATCCAGGATGAAGTTCAGCGCATCGACGATGCCGTTCAGGCTGCCGCCGTTTTGCAGATCGATGATCGGGTAGGTCGTCGTCGAGAAAATATCGCCTGTCATGACGACGTCGGAGCGCCGGAAAAACACGATGCTGTCGCCATCCGTATGGGCGGATTTCGGGTGCAGCATCTGCAGCGCTTCGCCGTTGAAGAACAGCTCTTTGGTGTCGCTGAAATAGGTGTCGGTCGGCCAGGATTCTGCAGGCGTCGGGGCCTGTTTGCCGGTGGGAGCGCTCATGGCCTTCAGCACATTGGCATGTGCATAGATTGCAGCACCCTCGGAAGCGTCCGAGATGTTCCCGGCCACGTTGCCGCCGGTGATTGTCTTTCCCATCAGGCGGGCTTTTTCGTTGCCTCCCGTGTGATCCGGATGAAAGTGCGTATTGATGATGTATCGCAGCGGTTTGTTGGTCACCGGCTTCGCGATCTGCTTCACTGCCGCCAGAACCTGATCGGTCATCTGGGCCGATCCGGTGTCGACCATCAGGATTCCGTCACTTCCAACCTGCACGGCGATGTTTCCCACGGCTCCGACCACCATGTAGACGTTCCCTTGCACATGCAGCACATGGATGTCGGACGCCTGCTGCGCATAGACACAAGTCGAAAGCGCCGTCACGGCAAAGATGATGCGGAGCATGGATTTCATTTCTGTTCCGCCTTCATCTTCTGTTGATACTCCGGATACATCGTTTCAGCGCCGCCGCGTGCGGCAGCCGGCGGGAGATTGTATTTCTTCGGAAATTCGCCGAGGAATGAATTCGCGCCGAACAAATGGTGCGGCACAGCGCCCTTTGGCCGGTCGACTTCGTCTACCTCTTCGCACGGATACGGCCCGATCTGTTGCCGCGGATCCAGCACCCAGTTCGTGGTGCGGACGAACGGCTCCGTCAAATAGGCGGGATCGGTGACGATGCTGACGAGCGTGAGGTAATCGCCATGACGGATCCAGTGTTCCGTCAGGGTCCCGCGGTCGCTGCGCGGAATGCCGTTACGCCGGATCCATCCCGTTTTGAGATGCGTGGTAGTGACCGTAAGGATGTCGCCTTCCCACTTTCCGGTCGAGAAGCCCTGCCATGTGTGTGCGGCATAGTCCGGAGGATGTTCGCGGCCGTCCATCCAGATGGTGCGTTCCGGCGCCTGCCAGGAAATGTGCGTGTGATAGGCGATGAGCTGCTGCGACTCGGTGTCCACTTCCTTCCAGATGCGAATGTTGGCCGGCCCGCGCGGTCCGTAATCTGCGGGATGCGGCTTGCATTGGTGCTCGGGCAGCGTCAGCAGCGAAGCGTCCCAGCTGTCGCCCCGGAGCCGGGCCGCGTCGTTGATCGGAAGGCCGAGATAGTCTCCGATCTCCGGGCCCGCGAGCCGCTCCGGCTGGTCTTCGTGAAAGCGTGGCGCCCATTCTCCCGAAGGATCGACTTGCGCAAACGCCGGTATGCTGGCCAGCGCCATGATCGCAATGACGGCAAGACGGAATCGCATGATGCACACTCCTGAAGATGTCCCGAATATTAGCCCAGAGGGAAGGAACACAAGAAGCACAAACGGCACAAGAATGAAGAGCATCGCTTGTGCTTTTTGTGCTTCTTGTGATTCCTTCCCTTTACTTCTGCGATGCCGCCTTCTTCATGACGACATTGATGTCATCCGGATTGATCAGATCCGATGCTGTCCAGCCGTTTAAATCGTATTCCGCCATGCATTGTTCGGCGAAACCCTTGTACTTCGCGCTCTGCCCAAGCAGGTCGCTGACCATCAGCGTTTCGAAGCGAATGCTCTCATGACTGCCGAAATAGTTGCGTTCATATAGTTCGTGGCGTCCACCGAATTCCGTGCCGATGGCGTCCCACATCAGCTTCATCAGCTTGACCCGCTCTTCCGCGGAGTAGCCATTGGAACCGCGCACGAACTGGTCGAGATACTTGTGGATTTCCGGCACCTTGAAATCGTTGGCATGCGACGGCAGGTAAATCAGGGAACTCGCCATGACATTCTGAATGATTTCCTTCAAGCGCGGATAAATCACGCTCGCCGCCACCCGGTAAGCCAGGCCGTAATCGAGATTCGGCAGCACATAGCCGGGAGTCCAGGGTGTTGTCGTTCGCGCCATGGCGTCGGTCAAACCCCAGAAGAGGTTGCGCCATGCCAGGACTTCGCCGACCTGAGCCTGCACCCCCCGGAAGTCTTTTGAGCCGGTGGCTTCGACTCCTTTGAGCAGCAGGCCGGCGATAAAGTCGAGTTTCACCGCCAACCGGACGCATCCATGGAACATGAAGCGCGGCAGGAATCCGGATCGTGGGAAGAAGTTATTCACCTTGTCGATATCGCCGTATGCAAACACGTTTTCCCAGGGCACGAATACTTTATCGAAGACGATGATGGAATCGTTTTCGTCCAGGCGGCTGGAGAGCGGGTAATCGAACGGACTGCCGACGGCCGCCGCAGCCATTTCATACGATGGACGACAGAACAGCTTCAGGCCGGGAGAGTCGGTCGGAACGATACACACGAATGCGAACTCTTTCGTCTTGATCGGCAGCGCGCCATTGTTTGCGATGAAGTTGTAGTGAGTGAGCGTCGACGTCGTGGCAACAACCTTGGCGCCGCTGACGACCAGGCCTGCGTCGGTTTCCTTGTCGACGTGCATGTAGACGTCGCGCACCTCGTCGAGTTGCTTGTTGCGGTCGACCGGAGGATTGACGATGGCGTGATTCACGAAGGTCACTTCCTCCTGGACCTTCTTGTACCAGCGGCGGGCGTTTTCGGTGAAGGGATCGTAGAACTCCGCATTGGCGCCCAGCGTCGCCAGGAATGCGGCTTTGTAATCCGGGCTTCGGCCCATCCAGCCATAAGTCACGCGAGCCCACTCCGCGATCGCATCGCGACCGCCCACCATCTCTTCCGTATTGCGCGGCGCCTTGAAGAACTTGTGCGTGTACCCGCCGCTGCCGGTATCCGTTTCGGTGCAGAGCACGTCTTTGCGGTCATCGTGCAGGGCGTCGTAGAGCCGGCCAAGCATCCGTACGGTGTTTCGGAATGCCGGATGCGTCGTCACATCTTTTACGCGTTCACCGTAGATCCAGATCTCGCGTCCGTCACGTAAACTCTCGAAATACTCTTCCGAGGTAAACGGTTTCGTGCGCGTCGCGGTGCTCTGTGCGGGACGGGGAGGAGTGTTGCTGCTCACATTATTCCTTTCTGGCGATTGAAAAGTTTGAACTGCCTTATACCACCCCACGGCAGTCCCTGTCTCGTTGAGGTTTAAGTATTGACAATGCAGGGAGTTCAGCGATAGAACTGCGGCCACAATTGCGTACAGACTGGTTAACCGTGGATCTTTTCCGGCCACGTCCGGGATGGGGAGGTAGCATGAAGGGGATTTTTGTTTCGGCAGGGCTGCTGTTCTTTTTCCTCGCGGGTGCGAACGCGTTTGGTCAATCGCGGATCAGCGGAACTGTGAATGATGCGAGCGGCGCTCTGATTCCAGGCGTCTCGATCACCGCCACCAATATAGAGACCGGCGTCATGACCACGGTCATCAGCAATGAGACGGGCGCGTATTCCTTTGCCAGCTTGCAGCCGGGCACCTACAAGCTCGTCTCCGAACTTCCGGGCTTTCAGGGCCAGAGCTATGACAATGTCGCTCTGGGCCAGAGCGATCAGCTTCGCTTTAATTTCAAGCTGACGGTCTCCGCCGTGGCGCAATCGGTTGAAGTCACGGTCGACGCGCAGGCGTTGCTCACCGCAACGAATGCCTCTGTCGGCCAGGCGATCGACCAAAAGCACGTCGAGGAGCTTCCGATGGTCCGGGGGGACATTCTCGATCTGGTTCGAATCATGCCCGGCTTTAGAGCCGATCCGTTTGGCGACACGTTCAACGCCATGGGCGGCCTTCCGAACAACACCATCAATACGACCAGAGATGGCGTTAGCGTGACTGATAGCCGGAACGGGACCCTTTCGGCAACCACGACCATGAACCCGGATTCCGTCGGTGAAGTCCGCGTCATCCTGGCGCCGGTGGATGCGGAATATGGACGTGGCAATGGTCAGGTTCAGGTCATGACCCGCTCCGGAACGAATGCATTCCGGGGAGCGGCTGTATGGAATAACCGGAACACGAAATTACAAGCGAATAGCTGGGCCAACAATCAGACGGTTGACTCGCTGACCCGTAAATGGAGTCCCACCCCGCTCAACTGGAGAAACACGAATGAGTACACACTGAGCCTCGGTGGACCGATTATCAAGAACAAGACGTTTTTCTTTGCGTTGTGGGACCAGAATCTGAGCGTCACGAAACCGATCGTGACCACGCCGGTGCTGACGGACACGGCGCGGCAGGGCATCTTCCGATACTTCGACAATTGGATCAGCGCCGACGCGCACCAGTTGCCTCCCGCATTTCCAGCCAACCCCGCAACAGCGACCATCGCGGTCGTGGATACGGCCGGCAATCCGCTCGTCGGCGGAGGAATTATCGCGCCGAAGAATCCCGACGGTTCCGCATATACGGGAAGCCTGCGGTGTTTCAGCGTCTTTGGAAACACCAAGAACGATGGCAGCGCATTTACCTCAGCGGATTGTCCGGGCGGCATTGCCATGACTGGACCGGCATGGGACCCACTGCGTACCAAATTAGATCCGACCGGCTATGTCGCGAAACTCATCGGGGCGATGCCGCATGCCAACTACTTTAATACCGGCCTCGCGACCTATGATGGACTGAATGTGGCGGCCTTCCGTTGGACTCAACGCCTGAACGGTACCGCAGGCTCTGCGGGCCAGGGGGGCACGGCGCCGGATACCATCAATCGCAAGCAGATCAATCTCAAGATCGACCACAACTTCAACGCCAGCAACCGGCTCAGCGGCAGCTGGACATTGCAACACGACTTTAACGACGAAAACGCGCCTGCCTGGCCCGGCGGTTTCTTAGGTCAATCCTTACGCCATCCCCAGGTACTGACCGTGGCATTCACCTCGACATTATCGGCGGCAATGGTCAATGAAGCCCGCTACGGGATCAACCTTCAATACAACGAGGTCGATCCGCCATGGTTGCTCAATAGCAATGCGGCGGGCTACCTGCTGCAAGGCGGAAAGAGCGCGGCAGGAGCGACCTACCCGGTTGCGTTTACTCCAGGCGCCGGAATTTTTGCCTTCGGCAATAACCTTATCAATAATAACGCAACTTATAACGGCAGCCGTTCTCCGCTCTATGACTATGCGGACACGTTCAGTTATACGAAGGGCAAACACGCGATCCGCACGGGAATAGATCTGCGCTTTGGCCGGTCGGCGGGATGGAATGTCGGGTCCGGAGTCGTTCCGACCGCTTCGGGCGGAAACGGCGGCAATCCGGCTAATAATTTGGTGAACGCCGTGGCGGGCTTGCCGAATGACCTGGCGACCAACCGCACGAATGCGGCAAACATGCTGTATTTGCTGTCAGGTTCCGTCAATACCGCGAGCACGCCATATTGGATATCCAGCCTTCAGGATGCCCAGAATGGAACGTGGCAGGACTACACCACGCAACTGCGAAGGAACCGTGAACAGGTGTACAACGAGTGGGCGGCGTTCTTCAAAGACGACTGGAAAGTGAAACCCAGTCTGACGCTCAATTTGGGCGTCCGGTACGAGTGGTACGGCTCGCCATACCTGCGCGGCGGTTACACCGCGTCGGTCGTCGGCCAGGGCAGCGGATTATTTGGCGCCAGCCGTCCCAGCGCCACCGCCAATCCCTTTAACAATTGGTTGCTCGCCCCGGGCGGTGTCTACCTGAGCGGTTATGGACCCAATGCCGCCGCAGCCAACGCGCTCCAGTGCACCAATACTGGAGCGCCTCAGAATCCCTCACTTCCGACGCCAAGCTGTGATCCATCGTTGTTGACGCAGTTCCAGTACGTCGGCCCCGGCTCCAATCACACGGACCAGCAGGCCGTTGCCAATTACTGGGGCGGCGTCGGACCCGCCATCGGCTTGGCCTGGCAGGTTCCCTGGTTTGGAGCAGACAAGACAACTATCCGCGCCGGATTCGGAAGGACCTACGGAATCGGCGCCCGCAGCGCCACCACGATCGAAAATGTCATTGGTAATATACCTGGAGCGAGCACGACAGCGGCGCTCGTGACGACGAATTTCCCAAATCTGGTCACGGGTCGCGCGCTCCAACTCAGCGACTTGCCGACGATCCTGCCGGTGACGCCGTTGACCAAGCCTGGGGCTGTGTTGCCCATCACCGATGGGACGCAGTCGATAAGCGCCTACGATCCAAATTTCAAGACGCCATATACACAGACGTTGACGTTGTCGATCACCCGGCAGGTTTCGAGGACCCTGACCTTAGATCTCCGGTACGATGGGAACTTCGCCCGCCGGAGAGCGGACTACAGTATGAACCTCAATACACCGAACGTTTACCATCAACCGGAACTTTTCAATGCGCTGGAAGTGACGCGTGCAGGCGGAGACGCGCCGTTGTTCGATCAGATGATGGCGGGGTTGACTCTTCCTGGAGTGCCGGCGCCGTACGGCGCTGTGGGAACGGCGGTCACCGTCAATGGCGTCAGTGTCGCCCAGCACGCCTCGGCGCAAATGCGCAAAAGCACGTCTTTCGCCACCGATTTGGCCACAGGCAATTACGTAAACATTGCCAACACTTTGAATACGCTTACCGCCGGTGTGGCAGGCTTGGAGAACTTGCCTGCCGGCGTCACCGGCATCAACCGTAGAGTGCTGCGCAACGGCTGTGACCGCCTCGCCGCGGGCGTGACAACGGTTGGGGCCGCGATTCCAACGCCGCTGCGCTGTTTTCCGGAAAACTACATCGTCGCCAACCCGCAGATCAACACCGCCAGTTACATCGGCGGTTTCGGCAAGGCGAACTACAATTCCGCGCAGATGCAGGTCACGATGCGCCCGACGCAGGGACTCAGTTTCCAAAGCACCTACATCTTCGCAAAGGGGCTGGGGCTCGTACCCCAGAATTGGACGGATCCCTTAAATCGGAATGCGGACTATGCGCCGCCATATCAGGACGTGCGGCATGATTTCCGCACGAACGGCACGTTCGAATTGCCGATCGGCCCTGGCAAGCTGCTCATGCCGAAGTCGTCCGGAACGCTGGCGCGGATTCTGGAACACTGGCAGACCGGTTTCATCTTCAATGTGTCCAGCGGCAATCCGAGAACCGTCATCGGGGCAAAAACGCTGTATGCAACCGGACTTCAAAACCTCGACTCGGCGCAAAGCCGGGCCGATCTTGTCGCGCCCCAGTTGTTCAGCCAGAACACGAAAGGCCACGTGGTCTGGAACTCTGCCGGTAACGATGGCTTCTTCTACGGCCAGGGCAAGTTCCTCACCGTCGCGGACCAGCAGTGCGCGCCCGGCGGCGTGACCGACCACGTCGACGAGATGGGTCTCAATCTTCGTACCAGCGGATTCTGCACGCTCCAGTCGATTGCGCAGAATTCCGGCGGCGCGGCCGGACAGACGATCTTCCAGAATCCGTTCCCGGGCCACCGCGGCAACATGCCGTTTGGATTGAATGCGCCCGGACAGTACCGGTTTGATGCAAATCTGAGCAAGAAGTTTACGCTCAGCGAAACGAAATCGGTGTCGCTGCGCCTGGATGCATTGAACGTGTTCAACCATCCCGGACCCAGCGATCAGCAACCGGAGACTGGCCAGTCTATCAACACGCCCGGCATCATCTTCGGGCAATTCCCGGCCAAAGGCAACGGCCTGGGCAGTTCCGGCGCAAACCCGCAGACGCGCTACATCACGGGACAGCTTCGGCTGGACTTCTAGGGGGAGTACTTGAGCCGCAGATGACGCGGATGGCGCAGGATGGGCGCAGTTAAGAAAATTTCTATGCGCCCGTCCTGCGCCATCCGCGTCATCTGCGGCTCAAGCAGAGTAGACTGCTATCCATGTTTGGCGCGGACAAACCCGTCATCGGGATGCTGCACGTCCCGGCCTTGCCCGGCTCGCCGCAGAACCGTTTCGATTTTGGCGCCATTCTGGAATGGGTGCTGGACGATGCCAAAACCCTTGCGGACGGCGGAATCCACGGTCTCATGATCGAGAACTTCGGCGATACGCCATTTTATCCCCGGCGCGTCCCGCCACATACCGTAGCTTTTCTGACCGCTCTCGGTGTGGAACTGAAGCGTACATTTGATCTGCCCCTCGGCATCAATGTCTTGAGGAACGACGCGGAAAGCGCGCTGGCGATCGCGGCCGCGGTGCCCGCGGAATTCATTCGGGTCAATATTCATACCGGCGCGCGCCTTACCGACCAGGGCCTGATCGAAGGTGCCGCGCATGAGACCTTGCGCTACCGGAAACTTCTCGGCTCGACCACGAAAATCTTCGCCGATGTCGACGTGAAGCATTCGGCGCCTCTCGCTCCGCGAGACCTCAAAGCCGAAGTCGAGGAACTGATCGGCCGCGGCGGCGCGGACGCGGTCGTCGTGACCGGCTCCGCCACTGGCCACGAAACGTCACTCGCAGACCTGAGGGCCGTGAAGTCGGCTGCGAAAAATGCCTACGTCATTGCCGGCAGCGGTGTCGATGCCGGTAATGTGTCGAGCGTTTTAACCGTGGCGGACGCGGTCATTGTCGGAACCTCGCTGAAGCGTGATGGCGTCACCATAAATCCCGTCGACCCGGATCGGGTACGGACATTGATGCAAGCCATTCGCAAGATGGACGACAAATCCTGAAGTTAGCTCATATCCTCTGCCGTTTCGCCAGGATTCCAATCCCGAATCCCGCAGCAGCGATCCCTAAAATCGTCATGAACGGGTGCCGCTTCACAAATCCCGCAGCCTGCGCTGCGTATTGGCCGGCATTGACGCGCATCTCTGCAAGCTTGCCCTGCTCGTGACTGCAGATTGCTTCGCCGGCTTTTTGTTTCTCGAGTCCCATCTGGATCACCTGGGCGAGGTGAACAGGTTTTCTATCCGTCGTACCGGTGATCTGAGTGTGGCAACTGAAGCCGTCCGCCACGACCCATGTGCCTGGCGTGCTTTCTTCAATCTTCGGCACCATGGCGCGATGCGCAATCTTCATCGACAGATCGTATTTATCCTCTTCAAAGCCGAATGAGCCGGCCAGACCGCAGCAGCCCGCATCCATAACGTCGGCTTCGATGCCCATCTTGTCCAATATTTTCTTTTCGGCGGAGACGCCGAAAATGGCGGCCTGGTGGCAATGCCCCTGGATCAGCGCTGTTCCTTTCATAGCCGGCGGCTGATATTCGATTTTTTCAAGGAAGTCGCCGAGCATGTGGGTCTGCTTTTTGAGTTTCTGCGCCCGCTCGTCGTTGGGAAAGAGATTGGTGAGTTCGTCGGCAAAAACCGCCATGCAACTGGGCTCCATGCCGACCACAGGGATGCCGTAGAGAATAGGCTGCTCGAGCGTGTCGAGAATTTCCACAAGCTGCCTCTTCGCCTGATCGAGGAACCCGTAATCGTACAGCGGGCGGCCGCAGCACAAATTCGCTTCGGGAACAATGACGTGGCAGCCGGCATCTTCCAGCACTTCGACGGCTGCACGGCCCACTTCCGGATGGAAATAATTGTTGAAGGTATCCGGCCATAGAATGACGGGCCGCCCGGTGTCATTTTTCGCGCCTCGCTTTTGAAACCACTCACGGAATGTTTCTGTGGCGAACGACGGTATGCGCCTGCGAACCGCGATGCCGCAGAGCTTCTTTCCGATGGCGGAAAGCCCAGGTGTATGGCTCAAGAGATTGACAAGACGCGGGACGTGTGACGCGAGCCGCGCCCAAACGTGGACGAATCCCATGGCATAGGCGTAGCGCGGGCGAACTCTGCCTTCGTAATAATGGGAGAGAAATTCCGCCTTGTATGTCGCAACGTCCACCTGGACGGGGCAGTCTCCTTTGCACCCTTTACATGCGAGACAGAGATCGAGGGCTTCCTTGACCTCCTCGCTCTTCCACCCGTCTTTGACGATGTTGCCTTGCACCATATCGAATAACAGGTGAGTCCGGCCGCGCGTCGTGTGCTCCTCGTCCCTGGTAACCATGTAACTCGGACACATGTAGCCGCCTTCGGTACGCCGGCATTTGCCGATGCCGACGCAGCGCAGCGTTGCATGATTGAAGCCTCCGTCCTCGGGAAACTGAAAGTGCGTCTCCAGCGGAGTGGCGTTGTAATTCGTACCGATGCGCAGATTCTCGTCGAGAAGGTAGGGCGGATCGCCGACGAGTTTGCCGGGGTTCATCTTGTACTCGGGATCCCAGATCGTTTTGAACTCGCGCATGGCCTGGGTCAGTTCGGGGCCGAACATTTTCGGCCACAATTCTCCGCGCGCCTGTCCGTCGCCATGTTCGCCGGAATAGGAGCCTCCGTACCGGCTCACCAGATCCGCCGCATCTTCGATGAAGTTGCGGTAGTTTTCGAGGCCCCGTTTGGTGCCGAGGTCGAAATCGATGCGGCAGTGGACGCAGCCCTGGCTGAAGTGGCCGTAAACCGAGCAATCCAGTCCGTAGGTGTCCAGAACCTTGCGGTAATCGCGGAGATAATCGCCCAGTTTATCCGGCGGGATGCCGGCATCTTCCCATCCCGGCCAGGTATCCGGCTGCCCGGGGACGAAAGCTGTCGCTCCAAGCCCGCTCTCGCGCACATCCCACAGCGCGTTCTGTTTTTCTTTGTCGTCGTAATACTGGATGCGGTCTTCGGGAAAGCCGTTCCGCTTCATTGCATCGGTAAGCCTCCTCGCTTTCCAGTCCGATTCCGCCTCGGTTTCCCCTTCGAATTCAACCATCATGAACGCACGGCCTCGAGGCAACACGTCCATCTCCTTCGCTTTGTTTCCGCCTTTGATCTTTATGTATTCCAGAAGCTTGTGATCGAGCGCCTCGACGGCAATGGGACCGGACATCAGAATTTCGGTGACCATGTCCCCCGCGTCGGCGATGGTTGAGAAGCCGAGCACAACGAGTGTTCGTTTCGACGGGCTGTAGATCAGCCTCAGCTTTGCCTCGAGAATCGTGACGAGTGTTCCTTCCGAGCCGATCAGTGCGCGCGCGATATTGAACCCGTTTTCGGGAAGCAGGTATTCCAGGTTGTAGCCCGATACCCGGCGCGGGAGCTTCGGCATCCGTTGCCGGATGAGTGGGGCGCACCGCTCACTGAGACTCTTCAGCGCCCGGTAGATCTCGCCTCGTCTGCCGGTCTGACGGACCAGATTTTCAAGGTCCGCCGGAGCAGTCCGGCCGACGCGCATCCTGAGCCCGTCGTAGGTGAGAATGTCGAGTTCGTTGACGTTTTCGGAAACCCGTCCAGCCATGTGGGCATGCATTCCGCAGGAATTGTTTCCCATCATTCCGCCGAGGACACAGCGATCGTGAGTGGACGGGTCGGGTCCGAAAGTGAGGCCCTGCTCGTCCGCCGCATCTCTCAAGTCGTCGAGAATCACGCCCGGCTCGACGCGTGCCCACCGTTCCTCACGATTCACTTCCAGAATGTGGTTGAAGTACTTCGTCGTATCGATGACGACGGCGATGTTTACGGTTGATCCGGTAAGGCTGGTGCCCCCGCCGCGCGACAATACAGGCGCGCGGTATTTCCGGCAGACCTCGACGGCAGCCACAATGTCGCCGGCCGATTTTGGAATCACCACACCGATCGGCGGTTGTGTGTAGTTCGATCCGTCGTAAGCGTACAAGCCGCGTGCAGTGTCATCGAAGCGGACCTCGCCTGAGACGCGTTCGCGCAGCGCCTTCTCGAGAGCAGTTATATCGACAGGCTCGCGTTCGCGCGGGTTTCGGATGCGGGGATCCAGGACCGGAGGGCGTGGCGTCGGTTCGCCTAACGAGAACATATTCATCACCTCTGCAGTTGTCTTGAGACGGGAGCCAATTCTCCTTTCAAGCCGCGCTTGTATCGATCACCCAGCGCATCCAGGCGCGACTCCGCGAGCAGTTGTTCCAAGCGGGGGAAAATGTTTTCTTCCTCTTCCGCAAGATGGGCGAGCACAGTGCGATGCAGTTGGCGAAATGTTTCTTTCCATTCAGGCGAATCCAGTTGCTCCTTTCGGGACGGCCGGCGGTCAAGGACCCGAAGGGTCCGGTCGATTTCCTCGTGGGCCGCTTCGCCCCGGCGCAAACCCGTCGAAAGGCCGGGTATCTCGCGCATCGGCCCGTAAAGCGCAAATGCTTCGCCGGCGGCATGCGCCTCCAGGGCGATGCGTATTCGCGGATAAAGCTCAAAGAGCGCGGCCGGAAGATCGAGGATCGCGTCCATCTCCCTCAGGAGATTTTTTATCTCCCAGTGCGCCTGCCGCAGCAAAGTGATGATATTCGTGGCTTCGGGCGAGCTTTCACGCTCCATGCTTTTTCGATTTCGCGCAGGCATGCTTCCTCCCGGGTTGGTCCTGAAATTAGATGTGCAGTTCGCAGGCCATAGCTCGCTGGCACGCTTGGTGCCGGAGGAGATTAAGCGGTTTGAGGGGATGGTTTCCTTACCCTAAGCTCTCATGGCGCGACGCAGCGGAAATTTGCGGCATCATCGATACTGCCATTGCCGGAATAGCGCGCCACCTGGGGATACGGGCAGAGCGGGCGCGTGCGCACGACCTGATTGTTGACGACGCGGCTTGCCGTAATCGACGCAGGCGCCTTGGCCTTTTCGACCCAGTTGATCATCGCGGTTACGGCGTCGTTGCGGTCCGGCCCGATGCCGCCTCCGCAATGGCCCATTCCGGGAACCATGAATAACCGGAAGAAGTTCGCGGTCTGCGGCCCGTTTTTAGTGACCGCCTTTTCGTAATAGTCGACGCCCATCATAGGCTGCAGGATCGAGTCCGCCCAGCCGTACGTCATCAGCAGCTTGCCGCCGCGGTTCTTGTATTTTGAAAGGTCGGTGTCCTTGGCATCCGCCAGTTTTCCCCAGTTGCCAACCAGGTGCGTGTCCCGGTCGAAGTTAAACGTTTTGTAGTCGTATTCGGCTTGAGGCGGTTTCAGAACCAGATAACGCATCACGCCTTCGGCCAGGTTGAAGTCCGCCGGCTTGGCGTTCGGTTGGGTGCTGACGATCAGATTCATCCATCCGCTGGCGGCGCCGTTTGCGCCGGGGATCAACGCTTCGCTGCCCGGCATGTAGCCGGGAAAGAACGGCTTCCCGTTGCTGGACGGACCGCTGTAAACCTTCGCGATGGCGGCCGCCTGCGCGTCTGTCAGGCAATCTGCAGCGTCCGCGCCCGCCTTGCAAGCCGGAACATCGCGCCCCGGATCGAAGTTGCATTTGCGCGGATCGTCGATCAGGCCGTCTTTTAACCCGTCGATCGCGTCGCATTTCGCCATCACTTTATCGGCAACCAGGGCCAGTTTCGCGGGCGTCACAGCCGCGTCCACAAGCGCTTTTTGATTCCACATCGCGCCGATGGTGAAACCTGTCTGATCGACCCAGGGAGCATTGGCGACGATGCCGTCGAAGTCTTCCGGAAAACGCTGCGCTTCGATCAAGCCTTGCCGGCCGCCGTTAGAACAGGAGTTCCAATAGGCATGCGAGACCGGCGTGCCGTAATACTGCTTCGTGATGTCCTTTGTCGTAACGGCTGTCAGATGGACCGCGCGATACGCGTAGTCGATCGCCTTTTGCGGGTTATTGAGAACGAAAGACCCGCTCGGCTCCTTCCGCGCGTCATGGCCCGTATTGGTCTGCGCGAAGGCAAATCCAAGCTTCAAAGCGGCATTGCGCTGCGAAACCCTCCCGGCGTCGTCCATTGCTTCACCCGCGAGTCCGCCGTTGCCGATCATGTAGAAGCGGCCGTTCCATTTGTCCGGAAGGCTGACTTCAAACGCGATCTCGGGGGAGAGTAACCCCGTGACACGGCAGTGCGCCGGCGCCATGGCGTCTGCCGGCACAGACATCGCGTTGATCTGCGCGATGTCTTTGGACTTGTACATCCCGATGGCCTGGCAGGTTGACTTCGGCGTCAGATCTGATTTCGAATAGTCGACCAGAGAGCTTTTCAAACCTGCAAAAGCCTGAGCTCCGGCCCGCGCCGGAAACATCACGCTCAAGACTGTTGCGATGATCGCGCAGCCGATTGCCGCCGAAATTCTTGTATTCGCCATATTCGTCCACCCTTTATTGCATCAATTGAAGAAATGAAGAACCGTCGAACTGATGCAATGATTCAATAAATAGTAAGTTACTTCCCCAGTTCCTTGACCGCCACGTTGAAGTGCGCGGTGTTTACCACGCCTTTTCGCTGGAACTGGACCCAGACCCGGTAGGCGTGGGCGCGGGGAAAAACGACGTTGAATTGAATCTGCGGGCCGCCGTCCGCAATGAACGGATGCTCGTGCAGCATGTCGATCAGGTCGTCGCTGGCGGCCAGCATGTGGCCCCAGGCTCCGAGGTATTTTTCCAGGCCGTCGCCGGGCTTCACGCGGAACAGCATCTGCGTCTTCTGCCCGGAAATCGGTTGCGGCGGATCGGTGATCAATTCCACCGACATATTCTCGGCATCTTTTGTGGCGTAGTCGCGGGCCAATTGCGCCGGTTTCGGCGCCGGGCCCGGCACGATCACGGTTTTGGCGATCAGTTGGGGCGTTGCTCCGTCGGGATAAAAATCGCCCAGAACGCGATACATCCCGGATTTGGGAAACGCATATTCGTAGTGGAAATTTCCGTCCGAACCCAGCGTCGGATGATTGTGCAGGAAGACCTGCAGATCCTGGCTCACGACGAACATATGAAACAGCTTTTCGTGTACGACCTGAAAATTGGTCACGGGCCGGTCTTTCCAGGGGTCGTGAATTTCGAAAGTGAGGGTCGAGAGCTGTCCGACTTTTATTGGACGCGGCGTCACATCCACATGCATGTGGTATTCGACGGGATCCGGCAGGCCCGAGACGAGCGCCATGCCGCAGCGGGCGCACTTGCCCGGACTGTTCGACCGGACATCCGGATCCATCGGACAGATATAGACTGAACCCGCGTTTTGCGCGGCCAAGGGCTGCGGCGCCGGCGCCTGGGGGCCCGCGGAAAAAGCAAACAGCAGCAATGCAAGCAGTGCTCGCATACTTACTCCTGCGAAGGCAACAGTGCGATTTTTACGCCAGACGGAATGCCGCCGATCATTGTACCAGCGGGAAGCTCGATCGGATTCAGAAACAAAAAAGGGTGCGCAAACTGGGGCTTGTATCCGTCGAGCCAGAGCAGCGGTTCGACGCGGCCATCGGGAAACTCCGCCGTGACCTGAAACGAACTATTCGATTTGGCTTCGACGACAAGCACGCCGTCCAGAGTGAACTGCTTCGCCAGTTTCAGGCCGCCGCTCACGGTGATCTCGCCTTTGCGGTGTTCGACTGGCGCTTTACCGCGCGGCCATGCGCTGTCTTTCATCATCTCGTCGAGCTTGTCTTTGGCGGGAAGATCCTTCGCATCTCCTTCCGGAGATCCGCCCTGCGCCCAGCTGGTGAGGAGTTCGAGCTGTTCGGGCGTTAAGGCCTGATCGTTGCGGAAATCGCCGAAGCCTTTAACCGCGCCCCACGGCGGCATACGCCGTTCAAGCACTTCCTCTTTGATGGCGGTCCGCCAGGGAAAAGCGTCCTTGTACTCGGCCATCGAGAAGGCCGCGCCGCCTTCCCGGTGACATGAGATGCAGCGGGAATAAAAGATGCGGGAAATCTCGCGGTCCCAGGTTACCGGCGTCGTAATGATGTCGTGAGGCGCGGCGCTTGCGCAGAGCGCCAGGATGACGATGGCAACGGAAACGGGCAGCTGAAGGCTGGAAACTGCAAATTGGCCGGGAGCCTTAAGTCTCCGATCTCCAATTTGCAATTTCCAACCTCCAATAATTACTTTTTCGGCGGATAGGTCTTCGCCAGATATTCCACGAGCACCGGCATGTCCTTATCGCCGAGGTTCGCGCCTTTGGCGACCATCGAAGTCACAACCTGCTGCCATTCATCTTTGCTGAGATGCTGATCGCCGACGAGATCCAGGTCGTGGCAGGCGGTGCAGACATCGGTGAGCACCTTCTTCGCGGCGTCGTCGTTGCCTGCGCTCGCCGCCACCGCTGTTCCCGCTCCTGCTGCGTCGGCGGGCTTTCCCGGTCCATTCGGCGGGTATGTTTTCGCCAGATAATTCACGAGTATCGGCATGTCTTTGTCGCTCAGGCTGGCGCCTTTGGCGACCATGGACGACACAACCTGCTGCCAATCATCTTTACTGAGATGCTGAGCGCTGACCATGTCCAGGTCGTGGCAGGCCGTGCAGACATCATTGAGAACCTTCTTGGCGGCGTCGTCGTTACCGGCATTGCTCGCTGCCGCTGTACCACCTGCTGCGCCAGCCGCGTCCGCCGGCTTTTCCGGTCCGAAGTTCTTCGTAAGGTAATCGACGAGAACGGGATAGTCCTTGGTGTCGACCTGTGCGCCGTTTGAAACCATGGATGACACGAGGCCTTCCCAGCCCGGTTTGTCCATGTGGAGGCGCACCACTCCGCTCAGGTCATGGCAAGCCGTGCAAGACGTCTGGAGGACCTTTTTGCCGTCGCCATCCGGCAGTTGAACGTCCTGAACCGCGGCGTATGCCATCGTCGCAATTGCGAAGGTGGCCCACAGCCACATCGCAGTTCTTCCAAAAATCCACTTCATAAGATCTCCTTAAGTGCGTCTCAAACAATAACTGCAGCGGCCAACACTATAAATCCGTATTCTGCTTTTTTTCAACTGGTGCTAATATGGCGCCTCTCAATAGCATTCATGCGTTTTTAGGAGGATCGATGCGAGCTAAGGGATTTTTACTGGTTTGCCTGCTGGGGTGCTTGACTCTGGCCGTATCTGCGCTGGCGCAGGAAGGACACCCTCTGAAGGGCAGTTGGCTCGGCGATTGGGGTCCGAGTAAGACGGATCGCAATCAGGTTGTGATTGTGATGGACTGGGACGGGAAACAGATTACCGGCCAGATCAACCCCGGTCCCAATGCCGCTCCTTTTACGAAGGCGAGCCTGGATCCGAAAGGCTGGATGGTTCACCTGGAAGCCGACGCCAAAGGCCAGGGCGGCAAAATGGTTCATTACGTCATTGACGGAAAGATCGAGAACCTCGGACTTTACAACCGGTCGATCGTGGGAACCTGGAACCATGATGATGTTAAAGGGGACTTCAGGATAACCAGGCAATAACCCATAAAACTCTATTGGAACATTGCATCATTAGAGGTTTCTTCATTTCAAATTTGAAATGCAGCAATCTCTAATGATGCAATGGTGCAATAAGTACCAGATCCAG
>DASXLG010000234.1 GCA_036496425.1 Terriglobia bacterium
GTACAACAAATACGCATCGAAGGGTTTTAAGATCATCGGCGCCAATGCAGACCAGGTTCTGGAACTCCCGTATGACGATCAGTATCGGGCGAACTACGCGAAGAAATATGGATTCAACTTCACGCTGGCCCATCTGAACGCCGCCATGCAACAGAATTACGGCGGGGTTACCGTGTTCCCGACTTTGTTCTTCGTCGACAAAACCGGGACAATCGTGAAGCACTTCGTGAACTTCCAGGAGAAAGCGACCCTGGAGGCCGCGATTCAAGCGACACTCGCGAAGTAATTCGCTTCAGGACCGTAATAGCTCCCGCAGGGCAGGTTCAAGGTCTTTGTGACGAAAGACGAATCGGGAGGCCTGCAGCTTTGCAGGCTCCACCCGGGCGCTTGCCAGGAGCAGCGCATCCGCCATTTCACCCAGAGCGAGACGGGCTGCAAAAGCAGGAAGTGGAAAGACCGTTGGCCTGCCGAGCACGCGGCCGAGTGTTCTGGTGAACTCCACGCTCTTGATCGGGGAAGGTGAGACGAGATTGACTGCGCCATGCAGGCCGGTTGCTTGAATGCAGTGTTGTATGGCGCCGCAGACGTCGTGTAATGAGATCCAACTCCAGTACTGATCTCCTGAACCGACTCTGCCTCCCAGACCCAATCGGAAGGGCAAAAGCATCTTCGCCAATGCTCCACCATCTTTGCTGAGCACGATGCCGGTACGCAGGTGGACCACCCGGACGCCCCTCCGTGTCGCTGCATCCGTAGCCGCTTCCCACTCCCTGCAGACTTCTGGGAGAAATCCCGTACCGGAACTGCTTTCCTCACGCAGGACCTGGTCGCCGCGGTCGCCGTAGTAACCGATCGCCGAAGCGCCGATCAAGGCCTGCGGCCGGTCTGCCATTCCAGCGATCGCTTCTGCGATCAACCGCGTGCCCTTCACCCGGCTGTCACGGATTCGCGCTTTGCGGGCGGCAGTCCATCGCCCGCTCGCAATATTCTCGCCTGCAAGATGTACGACGGCTTCGACGCCGCGAAACGCTGAAGAATCGATGAAGTGCTTTTCCGGATCCCAATCCGCCGGACGCCTCAATGAAACGATCTCGTGCCCGGCACTCTTCAGTAATGGAATAAGAGCGGTTCCGACCAATCCGGTCGCACCCGTTACCGCGATCTTCATAGGATATTCCGTTACGTCTTTTTCTCTTTGTAGCCTTCCAGAGTGTGGTGCGCTTTGTAATACTTGCCGGCGTCATTCAGGTCCGGCTTTCCCACCGCAGGATGGCAAAATGTACAGGGCTTATTCTCTTTTTTTGTGTATTCCGGCGTAGAAAATGCGAATGGCAGAAACAATATCGACACCGTGCAGGTGATGACTGTGGCTCTCAGGATTTTGTTCATCTTTGCCCGAATACTGCCGGTGTTAGGATGATAGCACATCGATGGCACGCACCATTTTCAGACTGCTGGCCCTTGCCGCCGTCAGCGCTGCGCTGATTGCAGCGCAGAAGCCGGACTACACGCTGAAGGTCGACGTACCCTTCGTAACCGTGGATGTGACGGTCGAAGATGCGAACGGAAACGCTGTTCAAAACCTGTCTCGCGATGCTTTTGAATTGTTCGAAGACGGAGCACCTCAGGATATTCGCTATTTCCTTCCCGTTTCCGCACCGCACGATGTCCTCCTCTTATTCGATCGAAGCGGAAGCACTGAAGACAAATGGCCCTTGATGCAGATGGCGATCTCCGAGTTTATTGCCGGCCTGCGGCCTCAAGACAAGATTGCAATAGCCACGTTCGACTACGACGTTCAGATGCAACAGGAGTGGACCGGGGATCCGGACAAAGCGCTTTCCGCGCTGCCCCGGCTGCTCGAACCCGACCAGATCGGGGGAACGAATTTCTACCATGCTGTGGAGGAAACGCTTCGGCGGCAATTCCGCAAGACATCCGGCCGACGCGCGCTGATCGTTCTCACGGACGGACGCGATACGTCCTTTTACAAGGATCTGGTCACCCGGAACCGGATAGCCGATCCGAAAGCCGAACGCCCTTTCCAGAACGCGTTAAAAGCGGCACGGACTTCAAGAATTCCGATTTACTTCGTGGCCTTCAATACAGACAGGAACCTGCAACCGAACACAATCGGGGGAGACGAGTATAAAAGTCTGAGAATTATCTTTCCCAACTCCACGATGCCGGACCGCTATCTTGCGGCAGTACGGATGCGGATGGAGCAACTGGCAGACATTTCGGGTGGGCGGATGATCTATCCCCAAAAGCTGGACGACATCATTCCGTTGTATCAGCGGATCGGACAGGAACTGGGGATTTCCTACACGCTGGGATATGTGTCACCGAATCCCCGGCTGGACGGCTCCTTTCACCGCATTGAAGCGCGCACGCGAGATCCACTCTATCGAATCGTCCAATCCCGGGAGGGCTACTATGCGAGGTGAGAAAGGGAGCCGGGAATAACCCGGCTCCCGCTCACAGCAAGGTGAGTTCGCGACTCCTGGACGTTAGTTCGTCTGCCGGGAGCCGGTCGATTTCAAGAGCCGGACTTCCACGCGCCGGTTCTGGGCGCGGCCCTGTTCGTTTTTGTTGTCTGCGACAGGATCTTCTTTTCCGAGTCCGACAATGGAAATGCGATAAAGCGGAAGCTTCTTAGAGACGAGGTAGCGCTGGACAGCTTCGGCGCGCCGCTCGCTCAGACCGATGTTGTACTGCTCGGAACCGCGAGCATCCGTGTAGCCCTGGATTTCAAGCATGTATCCGCCGTTGCCGGTATTGCCGGCAATCCGGTCGAGCGTGCTCTTCGCCGCCGCATCCAGAACGGAAGAATTGAACTTGAACATCACCACTTGCTTGTCGCTTTCGGCATAGTTATCGCCAAGATTGGCGATACGGCTTTCAATCGTGCTGATTCTGTTATTTGCCTGTTGGACACCCTGATTCGCTGTATCCGCCTTGCGGTCGGCGGCCTGCGCAGCCGTCGCCGCATTCTGGGCCGCGGTTTGCGCTTGTGTGGCTTTGGTATCTGCCGCTCCAGCCGCAGTCACGCCCTGCTGAGCGCGTCTGTCGACGGCATCGATTCGTTCAGCGTTCTCTTTTACGCCGTTCTGGGCTTCCTGAATGGACGGCTCGAGCGCCTCGGTTTGAAGTCGTACATATTTCCGGCTCGCACATCCTGCTGACAAAACCATAATGCCGGCCAGGACGCCGATGCCTGCAACTGACAATCGTCGAATTGGACTAACCATGAACTTCCCCCTTGTTACTTTCTGTGAGCTTTAAGGTCTACGTTCTCGACTACTGAATATTAACCAGTAATATTCTAGTCAACTTCCGCTGCGCTGGTACAAGACTTTCGTGTATCATCGTGTTTGGTTCCCTAGTCTCGAACGAACGCCCACCCAATGACATCGCTGAAGACGCCTCATCCTTGAGCATTCCAATTGCCAATAAATATGGACCGGAAATATTGGATTTTCTGTTAGATGGGCTGGCAGGCGGGTACCACTCTGTGGCAAATCAGGGAATCTTTGGATGCTCTAAAGAAATGTAGGGCGGCCACGACCGCCCTACGCATATTTCGACGATGAAGTTGAGAATGGCGGCGAAATGGCCTAACGGCCTCGGTTGACGGCTTTCTTGAGTTCCGCACCGGGAACGAACTTCGTGACTTTCTTGGCAGGAATCTTCAGCGGGGCTCCGGTCTGAGGATTGCGGCCGGTTCTCGCCTTGCGCGAGCTGACCGAAAAGGTGCCGAAGCCCACCAGCGTCACTTTGTTTCCTTTCTTCAGCGTCGACTCAACACCATCGAGCGCGGAATTGAGCGCATTGCTCGCCTGGACTTTCGAAATCTTCGCATCTTTTGCGATCTTGTCAATTAACTCGCCTTTATTCATCTGTGCTCCCTCCAGTCAGTAACCGGAATCTTTTGTCTTAATGTTCCACCCAACAAACCGCAGCGGTTTATATCGCACGGTATAGGCAGTGTCAAGCGAGTGTTTCTGCCGGCACAAGGCGGAAATGCACGGCTGACGTGGGCTCCAGAGTTTTGCGTTTCGAGAAAACTTGACAAATGCGCCGCGGCTCATGAAGCTCGGTGGACATATGAAACATCGCGTCACACTTATTCCGGGGGATGGGATCGGTCCGGAAGTTTCCGCAGCAGTCATCCGCATCATTGAATCGGCGGGCGTTCAGATCGAATGGGAGCGGTTTACCGTAGGCGGCCACGCTCAGGACCTTTCAGGTTCTTCGCTTCCCGACGAAGTAATCGATTCCGTTCGCCGGAATGCGATTGCCCTCAAAGGGCCCGTTGCTACGCCTATCGGCGGCGGCTTCGAAAGCGTCAACGTCCGGCTGCGTAGAATCCTCGACCTGTATGCAAACCTCAGGCCCGTACGCAATCTCCCGGGCGTCCAGTCACGATTCGGCGATGTCGATCTCGTCATCGTCCGCGAGAATACTGAAGGACTTTATTCCGGCCTCGAACATGAAGTCGTCCCCGGCGTGGTCGAATCGTTGAAGATCATGACTGAGAAAGCGAGCACGCGTATCGCCGTGTTTGCCTTCGAGTACGCTAGAAAGTTCGGGCGGAAAAAAGTGACGGCGGTTCACAAGGCGAACATCATGAAAAAGTCCGACGGATTATTCCTGGCGTGCTTCCGCAAGGTCGCCGTGAATTATCCTTCGATCGAGCACGACGACAAGATCGTGGACAACCTGTGCATGCAGCTCGTCATGAACCCTCACCAATTCGACATGCTGGTGATGGAAAACCTTTACGGGGATATTGTCTCGGATCTGGCGGCGGGGCTGGTCGGCGGATTAGGTGTTGTTCCGAGCGCAAACATCGGCGAAAAGGCGGCCCTTTTCGAAGCCGTTCACGGAACGGCGCCGGATATTGCCGGAAAGAATCAGGCTAATCCGACGGCGCTGCTGATGTCCTCGATCATGATGCTGAGGCACATCGGCGAAAGTGACGCGGGAGACCGCATCGAAACGGCATTGAACAAGGTGCTGGAAAAGCGGGAACGCATCACACGCGACCTCGGCGGAACAGCGTCGACCAGCGAGTTCGCCGAGGCGATTATCGCGGCGCTCGCTTAGCACAAAAAG
>DASXLG010000235.1 GCA_036496425.1 Terriglobia bacterium
CACCCCGCCTTGGAAAGGCGGGGAATGTCCACCTGGGCGACTCTTGGTGCAACTCCCGGCCTTTCGGCCGGGGCTATAGTCTGACGCGCCTCCTATTCATTCACACCTTATATGACTGCACCCGCTCCTGACCGTCTATCCCCAAAATCCACCGCTCGTCATGTTTCCAGGCGCGGGAAATCCGAAACCTTGAATAATCCCCGCCCATGGACACAAGCACTTTCCGCCGTTTCACTCTGGTTTCGCTGCTGTTGATTTTCTCACCGCTGCCGTTATACGCCGTGATGGCTTTCAAATCCGGAGATTGGACGACCGGATTCCTGGGACTCGCCCTGTCGGCCGGCCTCTGCTTTCTGTATTGGTGGCCGCTCGGCATTTTTCTGGCCTGGTTCAAGGGACACACGCTGCCGCGGCTCCTCTTTGGCTATCTTCTCTCGCTGCCTCTGTACTTCATCACACTCGCGGCGCTTTATCCGTTGTTCGGAGGCGCGTTCCGTCCGTGGGCCAACGGCAATCTGCTGATCTACCTGAGCGCCACGCCGGAATTCTATGTGATGGTGTGGATTCTCTTTTATTTAAGCCGGCGGCTGGCGCGAGGCGTCCTGATGGCGTCCGCGGCGGTCTTCACCGCAGGCTGGGCTATGCCGTTGCTTCTGATGAACACCGGCAACCTCGTCTGGCCGAAAACTCAGGATCGCGTCGCCATCACTGGCGCCCGGATCGTCGATACCGCGGCAGGCCGCATCGAAGAAGGACAGACCATATATATAAAGGATGGACGGATTGTGGAAATCGGGCCGCTGTCCCAACATCCGGACTGGCCGCAACTCGATGCCCAGGGGCAGTACCTGCTTCCGGGGCTGATCGATGTCCATACCCACCTGCAATCTCCGATCGAGCTTCCAGCGGGCTTTTCGCCGCTCTACTTCTTCAAGTCGATGTTGCGCGATTACGCTCCTCAACGTGAGGAGTACCTTGCGGCCGGCGTCACTTCGATTCGAGACCTGGGAGGCCCTGCAGACTTCGGTTTCGCCTTGCGGTCGCGGATCGGCGAACACAAGATTCTCGGCCCGCGCCTTTTCTTCGTGGGCCGTTTGGTGACTTCTCCGCACGGCCATCCGGTCAGCACGATCTGGAATGCAGCGGAAGCCCGGCAAGGTGCTATCCTCGCCCGGGACGAGAACACATTATTTGAAGGATTGAACCGCAACCTGGCGGCCGGTCCGGACGCCGTGAAATTTATCCACGGCACGATCGGCCGCGCCAGCGAAGAATTGAGCGCGGATCTGCTGGCGAAGGGCGTCCGCTGGTCGGGAGAACATCACCTGATTTCTATCGTTCATGCGGAGACGGAGCAGGAATTCGAGGACGCAATCGGCGCTGGAGCGACTGGTGTCGAGCACGCGGCGTATCTGCAGGAGGTGCCGGCAGCGCTGGCCGCGCTTGTGGCGCAAACCCATCCATTCATCGATCCGACATTCGGGGAATATGCGATGGACCTGACGATGAATAACCTTGCTGCTGCGGACAGGGACCGCCGGCTGGAATGCAGCTATAAATCGGCCCGCGCCCTGTACAGTGCAGGCGCCAGGATGGTTGTTGGAACCGATGCGCCGATGGTCCGTTATGGTTCCGGACTCCATAACGAATTCGCGCACTTTGTTCGAGCGGGTTTCCGGCCGGAAGAGATCCTCGCCTTCGCGACGGTCAACAATGCGGCGTATCTCGGCAAAGCTGCGGAACTGGGCCGGGTGGCGGCCGGCTATCGGGCGGATCTTATCCTCACAAAAGACAATCCATTCACGAAACTCGATACACTGCGGCATCCGGTGTGGACAATGCTGGATGGCCAAGTCGTTTCGCGTGGCGGGAAATGAAGTTCAGGCAGGAATGGATTTACTGGACGTGTCAGGTTGCGGGCTGGGGAAGCTACAGCGCTGTCGTATTCGCCGTCATCACGGCGTTCCTGGGCTGGCAGACGAATATCTTCGCAGGCTTCCTCCTCTTCTTCTTCTACAGTATCGGCTTCACCCACCTTCTGCGCTTGCGTATCCGAAGGCGCCGGTATCTGGATCTCCCCGCATCTCGAGGATTACCGCGGATTTTCGGCAGCGCGGTGGCGATCGGCGCTTTGGAAATACTGCTCGTGATTGCGATCTCCCGGATACTGGAGGGACATAACGCTTTCGATGCGACGGGAATGCTGAGCATGGCTTCGGGTGTTATTTTCATGACGTGCGCGTGGACGGCCGTCTACATTGGCGTCCACTGGTATCGGCGATATGTGGAATCCCAACTCTCCTTGCGGAAGGCGGAACTGCGTGCCCTGCAGGCCCAGGTGAATCCGCACTTCCTGTTCAACTCGCTGAACACGATCCGGGGAACCGTCGGCGAAAATCCGGAGCACGCGCAAGACATGATCACCAGCCTTGCGAATCTGTTTCGTCGTTCGCTCCGGGCCGAAGGAACGCAGGTGGTTCCGCTGTCGGAAGAAATGGCTGCGGTTTCCGACTATCTGGCCCTGGAGTCCGCCCGTTTCGAAGAACGATTGAACGTGAGTTTTACGATAGAGCCGGCGGCGGAGCCATTTCCCGTTCCCGCCATGCTTGTTCAAACGCTCGTCGAAAATGCCGTCAAGCACGGTATTTCGAAGACGCCCGAAGGCGGCATGGTGACCGTTCGCGGCATTCTTGAAAACGAATGTCTGGTCCTCGAGATCGAGAACACCGGACGATTGCGGGAAGCGGATGCGGACGGCACACATACCGGATTGGCCAATGCGCGGGAACGGCTGCGTCTGCTGTGCGGCAGCGAGGCGACGCTTTCGCTCGCGGATCGCGACGGTACGGTCGCCGTGAGAGTTGTGATCCCTCAACACGTATGAAAGCGGCACTCATCGACGACGAACGGATGGCGCGGCGGGAGCTTCGGCGTCTCCTGTCAGCCCACCCGGAAATCGAAATTGCCGGTGAAGCGGCAAACGGAGATGAAGCTCTCGCGCTGATTGAGAAGCACGAGCCAGACCTGATCTTTCTCGATATCGAGATGCCCGGCATGACAGGTTTCGATCTGCTGGGCCGGCTCCGCGATGTGCCGGAAGTCATCTTCACCACGGCTTACGATCAATACGCGCTGAAGGCATTCGAAGTGAATGCGCTGGATTACCTTCTCAAGCCCATTGCGCCCGAGCGTCTCGCCGCCGCCCTGCAAAAGGTCCGCGGCCGGCAGCCGCAGTTCCGCGACCAGATTTTTATGAGAGACGGCGACCGCTGCTGGATCGTGTGCGCCGGAGACATCGAGATCCTGGAATCGGAAGGGAACTACACGCGGGTCTTTTTTCGAAATGAACGGCCCTTGATCGCCGGGTCGCTCGCCGCCTTTGAGCAGCGCCTCGCGTCCTCCGGCTTCTTTCGCGCCAGCCGAAAACACGTGATCAACCTGAACAACATCCAGTCCACCGAATGGGAGCCGGGCGGCAATCTGCTCGTGACGATGCGATGCGGCGAAAAGGTTCCGCTCTCGCGCCGCCAGTCGGCGGAGTTGAGGAAAGTACTCGCGATTTAATCAAACTGTTTTAGCCGCAGATGACGCGGATGACGCAGATGGGGGCGCAAAAACGAACTTCATGATGCGCCCCCATCTGCGTCATCCGCGTCATCTGCGGCTA
>DASXLG010000236.1 GCA_036496425.1 Terriglobia bacterium
ACGCATGGCATGGGATGCGGTCGAGATGTGGCCGACGGAACGAGTCGAAGAATTTTTCGGAATCAAGATTCACGACAAATACGAAGACGCGGTCATACACCACGCCGAGAAGAATTAGCCGCAGATGACGCAGATGACGCAGCTGACGACTTAAATGCTCCTATCTGCGTCATCCGCGTTATCTGCGGCTGAATAATTCCCTTCCGCCACAATTGTGGCTGTCGACGTCAGTTTCAGCCGCCCGCCTTCAGGCCATTCCACAATCAGGTCCCCGGCCTTGGCATGCACTGTCACCTTCCGGTCCGTTTTCCCATTCAGGATGCACGCGACAACCGCTCCGCACGACCCGGTTCCGGACGCATTTGAATATCCGACGCCGCGTTCCCAGAACCGCACGTTGGCTTCACTATTGTTCAGCACTTGAATGAATTCGACATTCGTACGGTTTGGAAATGCAGGATGGCGCTCAAGCAGCGGCCCGATCTTTTCCACGTACGCATCATCTACGGCGTCGACAAAAAGCGAACAGTGCGGATTTCCGGTCGAACATGCGCTGATGGAAAAGGTCTGTCCGCCCGCCCGCAAGGGATAGGCAACGACGCGTTCGATCGGCGACGCGGGCACGAAAGGTATCTCCGCCGGGGCGAGTCTGGGCTCTCCCATGTCTGCCTCGTACTGCCGGCCGATATGCCGCAGTGTGTACAGACCTGAGATGGTTTCGAGACGGATTTCGTCTTTCTTCCACCGGCCCGACTCAATCAAATAGGCGGCCAGGCAACGGAGTCCATTTCCCGAACACTCGGCCTCGCCGCCGTCCTGGTTGAAGATCCTGAGCGTGAATACATCGCCGCCGGCCTTCCACAAGATCAGTCCGTCGGCTCCGATTCCGAAATGACGGTCGCAAATCCGCTGCGTCAGCCGCGGATAATCACCTGGAACTTTGTCTGTGTTTTCGACCAGGAGGAAATCGTTTCCAAGGCCATGGGTTTTCACAAAAGGTATCGTCACAACGAGCCGCCATTCGGTCCGGAGGATACAATCGCAGGGGCCTCGCCGGCGCTGGTGCCGGTTTCGACCTGGGTGATTTCGGGAATCTCGGAAAGACGTTGAATGATTTTCAAATTCTTGTCCCGTGCAATCAAAAGATTGAACCAGACCTGATAATTTACCTCGTGTTTCTTGAAGTTAAAGCTCACGGCGGTCACAGCACTCTCCTGCAGAATGCGATTGATGGACGTGAGTGCTCCTTGAAGATCGGTTACCACAAGCGCGTAACTGTATGACCTTCTGCCTTGAATCCGGTCTTCGAGAAACGACAGGAAATACAACGTGACGAGGCTCATCGCGGTCGTAAATATTGCGACCGTGTACATTCCAGAGCCCAGCGCCATTCCTACGCCGGCCACCACCCAGATTGTCGCCGCCGTGGTGAGTCCAAGGACAA
Source organism: Terriglobia bacterium (assembly GCA_036496425.1). Classification (NCBI taxonomy): domain Bacteria; kingdom Pseudomonadati; phylum Acidobacteriota; class Terriglobia; species Terriglobia bacterium. The sequence continues at coordinate 1,445 of DASXLG010000236.1, forward strand.
AGCCGTGCGAATGCAGCACCGAGCCGGCGCCGAGAAAGCCGATTCCGGTAATGATCTGGGCGCCGATGCGCGTATCGCCGAAAGCGGTTGAAATGCTCATGAATAATGTCGAACCGACACAAATCAGAATATTGGTTCGGAGTCCGGCAGGTTTGTCGCGGATTTGCCGCTCAATACCGATGACTCCCCCGAGTAGAGCTGCCAGCAACAGCTTGATTGGAATCGATGCATCCATCAGAAATTATTTCTATTTGTGTTCGGCGCGCCAGGCATCCCGCAAAATCATCTCAATTGCACTATGTTAACGCAACAGATGGGTTAGTCTGTAGCCATGACGGAGTCATTCGACGTTGTCGTTATCGGCGCCGGCCCCACTGGTCTGGCGTGCGCGATCGAAGCGCAGAAGGCGGGCTTCCGCGCCATCAATGTGGACAAGGGTTGCCTGGTCAATTCTCTCTACAACTATCCGGCCAACATGATTTTTTTCACCACGCCGGAGCTGCTCGAGATCGGGGACATCCCCTTCACGACGGCGCACCAGAAACCGACGCGCTCGGAAGCGCTCGAGTATTACCGCAAGGTGTCCGAGCACTACCGGCTGGAAGTCCGTCAGTATGAAAACGTGGAGAGGATTACAGGCGCCGACGGCAGGTTTGTCATTCAGACCGTCGATCGCACTTCCTCCGCGCGCCAATACGCCGCGCGCAAAATCGTAATTGCGACGGGTTTTTACGATCTGCCGAATATGATGGGTATCCCGGGTGAAGATCTTCCGAAGGTCCATCACTATTATGGCGAGCCGCATCCCTACTTCGATGCAGACGTGGCCGTCATCGGCGCCAAAAACTCGGCCGCCATTGCCGCGCTCGAACTGTGGCGTCACGGAGCCCGGGTGACGCTCGTGCATCGGGGACCGGTCATCCATCAGAACGTGAAGTACTGGATCAAGCCGGACATCGAGAACCGTATCAAGAACGGGGAAGTGACCGCGCACTTCAACACCATCGTGAGGGAAATCACGCCCACCACGATCGTTCTGGATACGCCGGAGGGCGAACTGACGCTCAAGAACGATTTCGTCCTGGCGCTCACCGGCTATCATCCGGACCTCGACTTCCTCCGCCAGACCGGCATCGAGATCGGCCCGCCGCCGGATTGCCGCCCTTCGGTCAATGCCGAGACACTCGAAACCAACATCCCGGGTATCTATCTCGGCGGCGTCGTCGTTGCCGGAAACCGGACGGCCGAAATCTTCATCGAGAACGGCCGTTTCCACGGCCGCGAGATCGCCGCCGACCTCAAACGCAAACTGGGGGGGGCGGATGGCTCGGTCGAAGTTTCGCGGGAGAGAAAAAGCCGGCAGACGCTTCAATCGGCAGAGTGATGCGGCGAAAGAAGCGGAAACTGACTCCGACGCCAGAGCGGAAGAAGAACTATTGTTGCCGCAGGAATCGGAAACCCATCAGCCGCTGCGGCTTATCGAATTTTCCCGCAATTTTGAACAGAGACTGAATGTTGTGCCGCGCATTGATCGCGGGGCCAGCAGCGGCGACGTTGTTGTGCAACCCGAGAAAACAACCGGGCGTCCTCCTCTCCATTTCACGCTGAACCAAGACACACCCGCTTCGCGCCCGCCTGGGACATCGAGATATACTGCAATCATGTCGATAAAGCTTCCGCTGAACGAGATGACCCTTCAAGAAAAGCTTGCTGCTATGGAGGCGCTATGGGAAGACCTGTCAAGATCTCCCGGGGCGATCAAGTCACCAGAATGGCACAAGGAGATTCTTGATGAGCGCCGAAAGCGAGTTGACGACGGAGCAGCCCAATTTGAGGATTGGGATCAGGTAAAGGTCAGGATGCGCGAGAAGCTTCGGTGAGAATCGAGATCCTCGATGAGGCCGAAGCGGACTTGGTCGAGGGTTTTCACTTTTATGAACATCAGGAAACCGGACTCGGTTCGTATTTCCTGAATTCGCTCTCCTCCGACATCGACTCGCTCCTTTTTCACGCCGGGATTCACAACGTGGTGTTTGGATATCATCGCTGCCTCGCCGCACAATTTCCCTTCGCCGTTTACTATTCTGTCGAGGGCGATGTGATTCGTCTACAAGCAGTGCTGGATTGCCGCCGCAATCCGTCATGGACGCGAAGACGTCTGCAGGGCTAAACAGAAAGCTGGCCGGTAGTCCGGTACGGCGCCGGGGGCTGGCGGAAAATCGTCGTTTTCGGTTGCAATCCTGGATTGTCAAACGCTCCCCACTGTTTTTGATGGCGTCGTGTCTGACCTAGTGTCATTCAGTCTGCCGTTGATTCCAGCTTCTGTTCAATCTGACTGCCATAAAGGGTAAAGGCTCCGAAGTCGAAGTCGATCTCGTATAGCGTGAGGTCATCGACACCGGTTTCATTTGGAATCACAGCCGTAATGGTGCCCAAAGCGTTCGTCAGTTTTGAATCCGGTACGGCATGGCGCCAGCGGACTCGATCTCCGACTTTAAATAGCATCGGCATTTCACCCGCGTGTACGGACTGGAGAGTAGGTTTAGTGTATCACCTTGGGTGAGTCGCCGGCATCAGCCTTCGGGTTCGGCGACGAAGCGATAGCCAAGTCCCCGGATGGTCAGAAGATGACGTGGCTTGGAAGGGACTTGCTCGATGTATTTCCGGATGCGCACGACGAAGTTGTCGATTGCGCGGGTATCTGTGTCCTCGGCAAGTCCCCACACATCCTCGAGCAGCGATTTGCGCGCAACAATTTCCCCTTCGTGCCGGATCAAGTGGCGCAGAAACTCCGCTTCCATCAACGTCAGCCGGATCGTTCGGGAGCCTGCCCGCAATTCC
>DASXLG010000237.1 GCA_036496425.1 Terriglobia bacterium
GCAGGAGGTTTGTCCTCTGTAGTTGGGATCGGAATCAACGGTCGACCCTGCTCATCGTTGACTTCCCAGTTGCCCATTCGGAGTTGATCCACGCTGCGGGCGCCGCCAGTCCGAGGAAGCCCTTCCACATTTCGATACAGACCTTCGCCATAAACGCTCATGCTGGACGCTACGACGACAGACTCCACCGGCTTCTTGCTCAGTGCTTGCATCAGAGTAGCGGTCCCGCCATTATTTACGCTGGTGTATTCCTCGATCTGATACATGCTCTGCCCCACGCCGACGAGAGCTACCAGATGGATCACGGAATCGATTTGCCGGAGCGCTCGTGACAACACTTCGGAGTTACGAATATCGCCGACAATCAATTCAACATCTGCGTCCAAGTAAGCAGGCCGAGCGCGCTCGGGGCCATGAACTTGTGGGACAAGGTCATCTAGCGCACGGACGCGGTAGCCATGTTCCAGCAATTCGTTAGCGACATGCGCTCCGATGAAACCTGCGCCGCCCGTGATCAGGATGTTTTTATGTGACATTAGTAAAGAGTCCCGGGCACAGATCGTCCTATTGCGGTATGTGAACTGGCCAGGTGACTAACCTGTCTGATACATGTAGGCCGATTTCGTTACCGGCGGGTATGTACAGCTAGTAATTCTCCGATGGGAGAACCTCGATCTAAGGCTGGCGTCGCGGAACAATCAACGAGCTATATCATCTCTTGCCGGCACTCGCTTTGGAAGCACTATGGCCGGATGATTGATTTTTGGTTTCGGCGTTCTCGCGAGATACGAGTTTATTGAAATTACTCTTCTTCCCGTCGGCGGTCTTCTCTTGATACACGAGGGCGAGTTCCTGTTCATCGAACTTCTCAAAGAATTCTTCCCAGGAAATCTCTTCGAGTTTGCCTTCGCCGCTGTAGCCGGGAAAATCAATTCTGAGAATTCCAGCGTCATGTGGGCCGCCAGTTTGCTTGACGTGCGCAGGTTTACCGTTCCGCTCTTCGGCCCATTTACGGATCTCTTCGTGGTTCGTTGTGGTTTTGGACTGACTGGACATTTTGCCTCCTGTCGATTGGTCGCAACTTGCCTTCCAAACGGCTGGCAGTCGGCTATCCAGGGAATCACCTTTAAGAATTGCCGCCAAGTGAGCTAAAACAATCGGCGGCAGAGCGATTTTCAGAACTTCTCCAGACATCGACGATCGAGACGGTGCCTTAAGTTTTTGCCGAGTATGGAAAAGATTCCCAGTCAGCCGGCTGGCTCCGGAGCCAATTTCTGTACGGATGGATCGTCACCACCCAGCCAATCGGGATGCCTGGCGGTACCATCGAAATGCGCCGACACTTTGAACAGTTCGTACTGTCCGGTCTCCGCCACATGTGCCGTCGTTGTAAGCAAAGCACTGAATTCCTGCTCGGCGAGCGGCTTGAAAGTTTTGGCAGCCTGGAAGGCCTGGTCGAGAATCTCCGGCTTATCGATGCCGGTGATCACCACATCGGCAGGAAGATTCAGCGCGTAATGGAGGCAGTCGATCGGGTTTCGAATAGCGCCGCTCTTCAGGATAATGCCATCTCCTCCGCAGAAAGGCTTCATGGTTTGGATGCCGATCTTCTGTTCCACAAGCTTCGGCATGACAAGTTGGGCAAAGCTCCGAAAGTGAGCATCCATTAGATTGGAGGGCATCAATACTGCATCGAAGGAGAAGCCATGTTTCGCCGCCACTTCCAGCATGTAAAGGTGAACATGCGGATCCTTGTGGCCAGTAAATCCGATAAAACGTAATTTGCCCGCCTTCTTCGCCGCTAATAGCGCCTCCCATGCGCCACCTTCACGAAAGATGCGATCCGGATCATCAAAGCGCAGGATTTCGTGAAACTGCACCAGGTCGATGCGATCTGTTCTTAGGCGCGAAAGCGAGTCGTTCAATTGATCGGTGGCGTTGTTCTTGTCACGGCCATCGATTTTGGTCATAAGGAAGACCTTATTTCGATAGCCGCCCTCGGCGAGTGCATCGCCCATCCACCGTTCACTTCGGCCCTCGTTGTAATCCCAGCAATTGTCCATGAACGTGATGCCGCGATCAATCGCTTGATGCATGAGCCGGGTCGCTGCCGCTTGGTTAAGCGCAGGTTTGCCTATGTGCGAGCCACCAAGTCCAATGGCCGAGACGGTTTCTCCGGTGCTTCCGAATTTTCTGTACAGCATTTCGCCCCGTAATTCCCCCGGGTTCGTGACGCGGGGGATCCGCGGGGGCCGGGCGGGGACGGTGGCCGATGATCCGTTCTGTTGTCCTAAGGCGACCTGCGCCGTCGCTCCGGTAAATGCCAAGTTCCGCAGAAAACTTCGTCTTTCCATGATGTCGCGTGCTCCTGACGCTTAGGGGACACAGGACGTAGGTTCCTGGTTTCACGAGCATTCAATGATGAGGGCGTTGCGCTTCCGGCTCGGTTCAGCCGTGTTACACGCGCGAAAAGCGACTTGGATTCAGGCGGCTTTGTCGGGGAGCTTGAGGTAACCTTTCTTCTTGTATTCGTAATAGCGGCCGTTCTGGATGGCGGCTTTCACTTCTATCTGCTGCTCGCGGGCGGCGATTTCTTCAGTTGAAAATTCAAAGCCAATTTCGGCGGGATCGAACGGCAGGCCGCACTCTCGGGCGGTGCGGTAGTGAAGAATGGCATCTTGCCAGCGCCGGTTCTCGGCTGTCCGGCGA
>DASXLG010000238.1 GCA_036496425.1 Terriglobia bacterium
TTCAGCCGCACGAGATCATTATTTATTGCCCGTCTTTCGAGATGTCGTTGTCGGAAGCCGAAGTTCCGGCAAGGATGGACCACGAGCAGGTTCTGCCTTTGTCTGCAAGTAACAATGACGAAATCCGTATACTGAAAGACAAGCACAAGGGATTATGGAAATTCTTTGTGTTGATCGATCGTGAGGTGTGGGACCGGCGGGATCGTGTGAGCAACGCGGCCACGGCGTATATCGGCTTCGAATGATTTCATCGACTTTCTTCTTCCTCTTTTCTCAGCTCGGCGTCGGCATGATGCTGACCCTTCTGTTTATTTCGCCCCGCAGCATCGGCAACAGCTTCTTCAAGTTCGCCAGCCTGACGGCGGCGATTCTGCTGGGCGTTGTCCTCGGCTTCAATTTTCTGTTCCCGTCGCCGCTGCGCGAAAGTCAGCTGCCGGTGATTTTCCTGGCGGTCTCGGCGGTGTTAACGATCGTCTATAACCGTGTGGTCGACGTCAATAAATTCACCGCGGCCTGGGCGCTGCTGATCGGCGCCATTGCAACAGGCCTGATCTCGATTGCAGCGGACTCCATGGCATTCACGAAATTGATGACGCTGGGAGGGTGGGAGAACTGGGACCTGCTCGTGAACCATGTTGCGGCGACGGCGCTGCTCGGATCAGTGATGCTGACGATGGTGTTCGGACATTGGTATCTCGTGATACCGGGCCTGTCGATCGATCCGCTTAAGCGGCTCACAAAAGTTCTCATGGGCGCGATCGGACTGCGGATTGTGACGATTCTGGTTTCGCTCGCCGTGCTCAACCTCGAGCAGCGGATTCCGATTGCGGCGGTGCTGCGGGAATTGATGATCCAGCAGGGGATGTTTTTCTGGCCGCGGCTGATTTTCGGGGTCGTGGTGCCGATTATTCTGACCGCGATGATCTGGAGCACCGTGCAGCTTAAGCACACCCAGGCCGCGACGGGGTTGCTCTACCTGGCGGTCGTGGCGTTGCTGTTTGGGGAGTTTTTCTCGAAGTTTCTGTTGTTCTCGGTCAATATCCCACTGTGAAGAGTTTCTAGCCGCAGATTACGCAGATCACGCGGATGGATTCAAAGCGACAGAAATCACAATCGGGTCATGGTCCGAGACCGGCTTCCCTTCGGAAGCAAGTTCTGGAATCGCCACTGCCGGCGCAAGGGGACGTACGTCTTTTCCGGCAAACCAGTCGAGTTTCATGGAGCAGGAGCCACCCACGCGGGCCAGCGCCCAGTTGATGAACCAGAAACACCAGCCGGGAACCCATTCGCCCATGTTGAGGTTCGCCGCGAGGTCGGCCACGTTGTAGTGCAGCGTGCACTCTCCCGGAGTATTCAGCTCGCGATACCGGTACCCCTGCCGCTCGAGCTCGCGAAATATCCGGCGGTCGAACCAACGTTCCGGATAGGGGTAGTGATTCGCAACCACATTTCGCACACCCATCAGGACCCGCCGGAGGTATCCAAGGATCGAATACACTGCGCGGCTGGCATCATGCGTGGTCGTGTTCCAATCGCCGCCGATCAGAACCGGCAGACGCGGGCTTAGGCCCTCCAGGTGGTCGAGAACTATCTTCATCTGAAGATATCGATGCCGCTGCGAGGAATGTGCGTCCAGATGGAGAGCGACCGCTCGAAATAATCCCAGCGGATGTTCGATATCCGCGACGACGGCGCGCTGTGAGCCGATTCGTTTTTCGGCGCCCTTCATCTTGTCCTTGCCGTTTGGCAGAACCACGGAATGCGCGTTCCGGATCGGGAATCGGGAAAGCAGGGCATTGCCGTGCAGAGATTCCTGGTTCTCCCCGTCCGCCCGCCGCTCGATTCCGGCGCCCTTGCTCAGCGCGAGATAACAGGGAGCGAAGGCGTAATTCATGCCCAGGGCGGAGGCAAGTTCCTGCGCGACGTTGTGGTTGTCCGTCCGCGCCATTCCCCAATCGAGTTCGGACAGGAGGAGGAGATCGGCATTGGCTAAAAGCGGGTGTTCGCGGAGGAAGCGTACGATGCCGTCCAACCGCATCCCGCGCTCAATATTCCAGGCCACCACTCGAATGGGTTCCTCTGCATGCGGGCGGGCAGGCGCGAAATTCTCGCACCAGACGTTGTCCAGCACGCCGTCGATGGCAGGCTTTAGTTTTCGATAGAGCGGCGAGCTTTCGAGGGCGGCGGTATTCTCGAAACGCGCGAAGTCTGTCAGGAACGGCTGAAACGACTGGTCAAGCTTCAATCGGCGGAGTCTGCTGATTCGGCCAGGAGCTTATCAATGTCTTTGCGGATGCGGGCGTCCTTATCCGAAAGCGCTCCCATGTATTTCTTATAAATCTTCCAGTCTTTCGTCACAACGTAGGTTGTCGGATAGCCGATCACGCCGCCAAATCCATCCACCACATTATCGTTGCCGACCAGAACCGTGTAATTGATGCCGACCTCTTTCATGGTGGGAGCGATGTCTTTATACGGCGATTCGATCGCGATACCGATCACAGCCACGTCCTTGCCCTGATAGTCCTGTTTCAGCTTATTGTAGTGAGGGACCTCGGCTTTGCAGGGATCACACCAGGTGGCCCAGAAATCGATGACGGCGACTTTGCCCTTCAGATCCACAGACTTTAATTTTCCACCGCGGATATTTTCGAGCACGAAATCCGGCGCGCCTTTTGCGGGCGCCAGAGCGGCAGGTTTTTTGGTAGTGCAGCCCAGAGTCAGAAACATCAGGACGACGGCGAGAGCTGTCCTTTTCATCGTCTTACTATAACGTATAATCCGGGCGATGGCACAGCGCAAAGAGCTCCAGAAACTGCTAGCAGAGAAGAAGTTGAAGAAGACATCCCAGCGGGCGCTGATCTGGGCCTCGCTGCTGCAGTCGAAAGGGCACCCGTCCGTCGAAGAACTCCGCGATAGTCTGTTGGAGCAGGGGCACCGGATTGGCCTGGCAACGATTTACCGGACTATCAAAATCCTATTACAGTCGGGATTTATCCGGCAATCGAAGCTGCATGGCATGGGACGTTATGAGCCGGTTATTGGTCAGCCGAACCATCTCCATTTCATATGCAACAGCTGCGGTTCGACGGTCGAGTTTCCCTCCCGCAAAGTCGAAACCCTGATCGCCCGTGCCACCAAAGCCAATGACTTTAAAGAGCGTTACAGCCGGTACGTCATCTTCGGATTGTGCAAGACGTGCCAGCGCAAGCAGCGCAAAAGCGAAAATCTGAATCGAAGGGAACGCCTGGAAGCAACCCTGGTTCGCGACGCCCTGGAACTGACCCTGGCCATCGAGCGCCGCGGATACACCTTTTATACAAATGCTTCGCGAAAAACCAAGAACGGCCGGGGCCGGATCATGTTTCAACGGCTGGCCGCCGAAGAATCCGATCACCTGCGCAGGCTGCAGGCCGAGCACCGGTCGCTGCTCGAGAAAAACGAGTGGCTCCGGCGCGAACCCGCGCGGTTGCCGCTCAGCCGGAAGATCGTGGGAGAGATCTTTCCGCAGAAGGAATTGCTGAAGATCGAGGTGAGAGACGAAACCAGCGATCTCGATGCGCTCAACATCGCCATGAATCTCGAGCGGCGTTCGCATCAGTTCTTCACCGACTTTGCCGAACAAATTACCGATGCTGACGGACGCAAGATCTTCATTGATTTTGCGAAGGACGAGGAGTCGCACCTGGAGGCGCTCCTCACGGAATACAATCAACTTACGAGGTCGGAAAGCCGCGGATTACGCGGTTAACACAGATATGAAACGAATTGCTGTCATACCCGGAGATGGGATTGGAATCGATGTCACGCGCGAGTCCATGCGGGTCCTGCGGCGCGTGAATGACGTTTTCAGCGCAGGACTGGAGTTTGTGGAGTTCGACTGGGGCGCCGAGAAATACCTGAGAGAGGGCATCGCGCTGCCTGCCGGCGCCTTCGAAATGTTTCGCAAGGATTTCCATGCCATCCTTTTCGGCGCTGTCGGAGACCCGCGCGTGCCGGACCAGAAGCACGCCGCCGAAATTCTGCTGGCCCTGCGCTTCGGCCTGGATCTTTACGCGAATGTGCGTCCCGTGCGGCTCTTCCATGAACGGCTGTGCCCGCTGAAGGGCGTCGGCGTGGATGATCTGAACTTCACCGTCGTGCGCGAGAATACCGAAGGCGCGTATGTGAACTCCGGCGGCGTCTTCAAGAAGGGAACGGCGGACGAAGTCGCGACCCAGGTCGAAGTGCATACCCGAAAAGGCGTGGAGCGCATCGTCGAATACGCCTTCCAACACGCGAAACGTCACGGCCAGACGAAAGTGTGCATGAGCGATAAGTCGAACGTGATGGGCTATGCCGGCGACCTCTGGCAGCGATGTTTTAAGGAAGCCGGCGCGCGGCATTCCGGTGTCCAGACGAGCCATCTGTACATCGATGCGCTTTGCCTTCTGATGGTCCGGCAGCCGAAGGACTTTCAGGTGATCGTCACCAATAACATGTTCGGAGACATCGTTACGGATCTGGCTGCGGCGCTGCAGGGCGGACTTGGAATGGCCGCCTCGGGAAATATCAATCCCGGCAATGTCTCGCTGTTCGAGCCGGTGCACGGCTCGTCTCCGCCACTTGCCGGCAAGAACCTCGCAAATCCCATGGGCTCGATCCTCACCGCCGCGCTGCTGCTGGAACATCTCGGCTTGATTGATGCCGCCGCCGCGGTTGAGAAGGCGGTCATCGCTTGCGTCAACGAAGGCCAGATGACACAGGACGTCGGGGGGAAGCTCGGTACGCGTGAAGTGGGGGATGCGGTCCTCGGCAAAATCAAATAGCGTTCCTGGTCTTTTTCAGGCGATCTTCTTCTTGAACGCTTCGTCGATTGTTTCGGTGTGCGGGATGCCCTGCTTAATACGCATTTCCTCGGTCAGGAATACCGCACCGCGGGCGGGACGGAAGCGATGCTTGTACTCCCGGGCATAGACGAATGTAAGCTCCGCGCCGAAAAATAGAATCTGCGAGGAAAAGTAGACCCAGGCGAGCAGAGCCAGGAGCGATCCGGCGGCGCCGTATGCCGACGTGAAAGAACTGCGGCCCAGATAGAGTCCGATTCCGATCTTGCCGATTGCGAATAAGGCAGCGGTCGCGGCGGCTCCGACCCAGACATCGCTCCATGCGATGTTGACGTCCGGAAGAATCTTGAAGATCGCGGCGAACAGGGCCGTGGTCACCACGAACGACAAAGCGAGGTCGGCGAGCGGCCAGAGCCCGGCGGTGAAGGGAAGTATTGTCTGGAAATATCGTGTGACATTGGCGAGAAATGTCGTCAATGCCAGCGAGAAGAGCAGCACTGCAGAAAAGGCCACGATCATCAGAAAGGAAAACAGACGGGTTCTCAGAATGTCCCACCAGAACCGGCGGGGTTTCGGCGTGACCTCCCAGATCGTGTTCATGGCATCCTGCAGCTGGCCGAACATGCCGGTGGCCGCGATGAGCAGCGTGATGACGCTCAATGCCGTCGCCGTTCTGGTGCCGCCCGCATTTTGCACGCCACGAAGGATTGCAACAATCGCGTCCGCCGCATTCGCACCGGCCATCACGGAAATCTGGGCTCGAACGGTCTGGAGCGTGTCTCCCTTGTAGAAGAAACCCATGACCTCCATGAACAGCACGAAAAGCGGGGCGATGGAAAATGCCGCATAATATGCGACCGCTGCCCCGAGGCGCGGAGCCTTGTCTTCCAGCCACTCGTTGAAGGTTGTCCCCAGCAAGCCCCAGAAATGGCACATATTGAATTAGACGTGAATTCAGGCCCGTAGGGCCGTCAGACTGTAGCCCAAAATGTAGTCGCGGGCTTTAGCCCGCGTTCCAGGCCGTCTTCGGGCGGCAGTCTACACCGTGGACGATCCTGTCACAACCTGAATCCGTTTCATCCGTTTCATCTGTTGGGTCCGTGGCTTATCATGGGAGGTTATGCCTAATGACCGATTTCGAAACATAGCAATCATCGCGCACGTTGATCACGGCAAGACCACTCTTGTCGATGCCATGCTGCGCCAGAGCGGAATTTTCCGGGTAAACGAAGAAGTGGTCGAGCGGGTCATGGACTCCAACGACCTTGAGCGCGAACGGGGAATCACAATTCTTGCCAAGACCACCGGCATTCGCTATCACGGGGTGAAGATCAATATCGTCGACACTCCCGGCCACAGCGATTTCGGGGGCGAAGTGGAACGGGCGCTGAAGATGGTGGATGGCGTCGTTCTGCTCGTCGATTCGAGCGAAGGGCCGCTGCCGCAGACGCGATACGTTTTGATGAAGGCGCTGGAGGCCAAACTTCCTGCGATCGTCGTCATCAACAAAATCGATCGCCCGGATGCGCGCATTCAGGAAGTGATGAATGAGATCTTTGATCTCTTCATTGATCTGGATGCCACCGAGGAGCAACTCGATTTTCCGGTCATCTATACGAATGCCCGGGCCGGCATCGCCAAGACTTCGCTTGAAGATGAATCCGCCGCGGACCTCCGGCCTCTGTTCGAAGCGATTGTGACGCGCATTCCCGATCCGCCGGGTGATCCCGAGGGCATATTGCAGATCCTGGTCGCGAATCTCGACTACAGCGACTACCTCGGCCGGCTTGCCATTGTCCGGGTTTTCAACGGCACCCTTCGGCTCGGCGACGAAGTCGGCATCGTCAAGCTCGACGGCGCGCTGCAAAAGACCAAAATCACCAAGCTGTATTCCTTCGAAGGGCTGAAACGCGTCGACGAAACAGTGGGACATCCCGGCGACATTCTGGCGATCGCCGGCGTCGAAGGCATCAACATCGGTGAGACGGTGACGAACCCCGAAAACCCTCTTCCGCTGCCGCACATCCAGATCGATGAGCCGACGATCGCGATGATATTCACGATCAATACGTCGCCTTTTGCCGGCCGCGAAGGCCAATATGTGACTTCCCGCAATCTCCGCGAGCGTTTGGAAAAAGAGCTGCTCACAAATGTCTCGATTCGTGTCGAAGAAGCCGGCGGCCCCGACGCTTTCCGCGTCATGGGGCGCGGGGAGCTGCAGCTGGCAATCCTGATCGAGACTATGCGGCGCGAAGGTTATGAATTGACCGCCGGCAAGCCGGAGATCCTGACGAAGTCGATCGGTGAGAAGCTTCACGAACCCGTCGAGCTGTTGATCATCGATTGTCCTGAGTCGTTTCTGGGCGTTGTGATCGAGAAACTCGGCAGCCGCAAAGGCAAGATGGTGAAGATGGTGAACCATGGTTCTGGCCGCGTCCGCCTGGAATTTCATGTACCGACCCGCGGGCTCATCGGCCTTCGGAGCGAAATTCTGACGGATACGCGTGGCACGGCGATCATGAATTCGCTGTTTCACGGGTACATCGAGTGGCAGGGCGAGATCCCCATGCGGCCGACCGGTTCTCTCGTGGCGGACCGCGCGGGCAAGACAACGGCTTATGCGATCTGGAACCTGCAGGAACGTGGCGAGATCTTCGTGACGCCGGGTACCGAAGTTTATGAAGGCATGATCGTGGGTGAGAACGCCCGCTCCGTCGATCTTGATGTGAACATCGTTAAGGAGAAAAAGCTGACCAACATGCGGTCGTCGACGGCGGATGAAGCCATCCGGCTGGTGCCGCCCCGCATTCTCAATCTCGAACAGGCCATCGAATTCATTCGCGAGGATGAATTCGTGGAAGTCACGCCGCAGACGATTCGATTGCGCAAGAAGGTTTTACAGGCCAACAAACGCTGACGCCGGTCGTCCAAAATAAGAGTGAGGGAATTTAAGGATACAAGTATGAACATGAAAACGAATGGAAATGTCTGGCCGTATGTTGCTCTCGGCTCTGCCATTGGCGGGGCCGTCGGATACTTGTTCATGACCGAATCCGGACAGAAGATCCGGCATTCGATTACTCATCCCGATGAACTCGCGGATAATCTTGAGGATGTGCGCGGTTTCATCGAAAGCAAGGCGAGAATTGTCACCGACCAGGTTCACGGAGTCCTGAACAGGGCGAAGTATGGGATTGAAGAAGGGGAACGGGCCTACCGTGAGGCCGAGCAGAACTTTCAATCGCGCGTCCACGAATTTCAGGGCAAAAGCGGCGACATTGCGTCGGACGTCCATAAGGCGGTCGACAATGTGAACCGGACGGCAGTGACGATCGAACAGAGCGTGCTCGATCCGGTTTGCGAACTGGGCGCCCTCTATCGCGGTATCGACCGCGGCATTCGCGCCGTCTTCGGGAAGAGCACAGCGCAGCTCGAAAGCGAGATCCCGGAGCCGATGTATCGCGACACCAGGGTCATGGGGGATTAGGAAGAGCCACAAAAGGCACATAGCAGAACACAAAAACCCGTTTTTGTGGGTTTTGCTTCGTTATGTGCTTTTTGTGGCTATTTTGTCAGCAACTACAAGAGGCACATGTGCCGCTAGATTTCGTAATCGAAGGATGCGACTTGTTTGCCGCTGTGAACAGTGACGAGGGCGTTATGGACGTTGAGTGACCAGAGCAGGGAACGGATGTAACTGGTGATTTTCTCGCCATCCAGATCGCGCGTGAAAGAGGCGTGCACGTAGTGCATGTCGCCGCTTTTCACGATCAGCATCGTTCCGATATTTTCCCGGCCCTGAAAGAAGTGCCAGCCGTCGGTGGACTCCGTACGCAGGAATCGTGAAAGATCCAGGGTGTAGTCGGAATTTGCGAACACCAGGAAATACTCGCCGGACATCAGTCCTTCCAGGCGCCGAGCAGGCGTGCCAGAAGCACGATCTGGCCGAGATGATACGCATTGTGATCGGCTGCCAGCAGCGCCTGGCGCAGAATGTTTTGCCCCGTGCCGTGCGGAATCTTCGCACAGAGATCTGTTTTGGGATTTGATACG
>DASXLG010000239.1 GCA_036496425.1 Terriglobia bacterium
ATTTATAGCACATTTCTGCCGATGATTATGCGCGCACGACGCTTGCAAGGAATGCCTTGTACCTTTCGCCGAGCCGCGCTGGCCTGAATTCGGCGCGAAAACGATCGCGAACGGCTTGTCCCTGCCGGGCACGAAGAGCCGGATCCCGCAAAAGCCGGTCTGCAATATCGATGTAGTTCGCTTCGCCGGGCGCCGTGAGTTCGCGAATTCCGACCAACTCAGCTCCCGAATCGGATTTCGAGTCCGGCAGGGATTTCAACACGATCGCCGGCTTCCCTGCACCCATTGCTTCAAGAATCGCGCGCCCGCCGGAATTCGGAAACGACGCCAGGTAAATGTCGATCACCTCAAGCAACGGAGCCACATTGCCGGCGTCCCCTAAAAACCGGACACGGGGCAAAACCCCTTCCGAATGCAGGTGCGACCGGACAGCCCGCACATTTCCAGTTCCGGCAAACAAGTGAAAGTGCTTCGGAAAGCGCTTCATCACTTCGGACACTGCTCTCAAATATCCGCTGCCTGCGGCGTCGCGAAGCTCTCCAAAGGTTGCGGAAACCGTGCTCGCAGACTCCAACCCTATCGCCGGGCGCGTGAGCGGCTCAGACATTTGAAGACGCGTTTCGACATCGCATGCAACCGGTATCCATTCTGAAGGAAGATCGCCAAACCTCGTCATTTCCAGTCCTGATAGTGACAAGTGAATACGCCCGTCAAACAGGTCCGCATCCATTTCAGCACCGTGACTGACATTGATCTGAACCGGCGCCGGCCGCATGGCTGCCACGCGCGCCGTGATTTGTTCGCTCAAATTACCGTGAAAGAACGCTATTTGAATCCCCGAACTTCGAATTGCATCGGCGATCCGCTCAGCGCGTTGAAGGAAATCGCCGTCAACCGATGCAATCCTGACATCTGCATCCAGGGTCACCGGCTGTGATTGAGGGACGGCCTCGGAATTGAAGAACCAGGAAGCAGCCCACTCCGTCGTAAAGACGGCCGACTGAATCCCCTGCTGTTTCAGGCTCAAAACCAGCATCCTCAGATATTCGTCCGCCGCTTCCGGCAAAATGCATCCGACAACGTGCGCGACCCGTGTCACCGGCGAATCGATTCGGACAGCGAGGCGAGGCGCAGACCAGTGCTCGAAAATTTCTCCGATATGGCGGACGCGGTCCGGCTGCAGGCCGGCAAGCATGGCACGTTGAAAGTAATCCATCGCGGAGGCGGGATCCTGTTGAGCAAGCGAATCCCCCACCCTGAAGGCAACGTCCGCCAGGCGTGCTTTGTTTCCTGTGTGATAGAGGGCCAGAGTGTACGCGTGATTGATGATGTCAGAGTGGTAGCCGGTCTCCTGAGCCGCTTTTTCGAGAAGAAGCGCGGCTGTGGCGAAATCTCGTTCGTTCAGCGCCTCGAACGCCTGCTCATAATTCACGCGGCTATTGTAGACCAGCGGTGGATTTGACTTTATTGGACCATTGTATCAATTGACGTTGCTTCATTTCTTAAGTTGAAGAAATGAAGCAACGTCAATTGATGCAATGATCCAATTTTATTAACTAGGCAGTGGTGCCCTTGCGAGCCTGGAAATGTTCTTGCGCCCGGCGTTTCAAACGTGCTTTCTTTTTTGCGCGGTTGACGCGGCGCTTCTTCAGGATTTCGAATTTCGTGCTCATGATTTCTCTATAATACTCGTCTTGGAAGTGAGTAGGGTCCGGTGACTCTCCTGGCCTTCAAAGCTTGTGGGGCGTCGGGGAACCGGCGTCCGGTGGGTTCGACTCCCACGCACTTCCGCCACGTTATGCCGAGGTTTTCGCGGCCTTCAGTGCGCCGACAGCTTTGGCTTCGTCTTCATAGACATCGAATACCGTCAGAAGTTTCGTCATCTGCAACAGGTCTTTTGCCTTCGCCGTCAGATTCAGAAGTTTCACGTCGCCCTGCTTGTTCCGCACAGTGGTATAAGCCGAAACCAGTTCACCCAATCCCGAAGAGTCGATATACGACACGTCGCCCAGATTCAAGACAAACTGGCGGGCGCCGTCATTGACTTGAACGCGAAGGGTCTCGCGTAACAGCAGAACGGGCTCACCAATCGTCAGCCGTCCCGACATATCCACCACGATGATGCCGTCGACTTTCCGGGTTTTTACATTCAAACTCATAAAACCTCCCTCGAATCAAATAGCGGAGCGCGTAGGTTACACGTATCGACCTTGAGTTTCAAGGACTTAAATGGAATCAGCCCTGGTCGTAGAATTTCATCGCGAGCGTGCCGTGCGCCGCGGCGCCGCCGGCGCGCAAGGCGGCTGCCAGCAGAACAGACTCCGCTACTTCCTCTTTAGACGCCCCGGCCTTCTTTGCATTTTTGGTGTGAACTTCGATGCAATAGACGCACTGCGTGGTGTGTGCAACTGCAACTGCGATCAATTCCCGATATTTACGGGGAATCTTGCCGTCCTCGCGGCCCACAATCGCATCCAGTGCCGCCCACGCTTTGAATTCTTCGGGCGCAAGCCCCTTCATGTCTTTCAACAGCTTCAGATCGTTTTCGTCGTGATAGTGATTTGACATTTGTACTCCAGTTAATAGCCCATGCGCAGCATGCCTTGTTGAGACCCATTTACCGAGCCACGTGTAAGCCATTCCAGCGATGCCTTGAACAGCAAATTGTGGTTCTTCTCCCACATTGCATTATGAGAGGAACACGCAAGATCGATGAAGACTTTCTGCGTCGACCCCAGATCCGCATACAGTGCCCGGACCGAATCCGGATTTACCTGCTTATCATGGACGCCGCTGATCATCAGGGTCGGAATCTGGCTTTTCGCAACAACCGACTGATTCCAGCCCCAAGTCGTCGTTTGGGGCGCGCGCCGGACACCGGTTCCCCATGTGGCTCCGACGGGGTCGGACTCGATCATCTTCGACCAGACACTGTCCGCCGTTGCCGGATCATACTGGTCTGCACATCCCGTCTGTCTGTCCCAGTTCGCGATAAATTCATCATGCGACTGCGTGTTCATCGCCACGCCCTCGGCAGGCACTGCAGCTGGAGGTTCGGCCTGCGACATCCGCGCGTAAGCAGGCGCGAGCAGGACCAGTTTCTGCACCTTTTCCGGATGGCGCGCGGCGTAGCCTCCGGCCCGGGGGCCACCCAGCGACCATCCAACCAGGTTCACGCGATCGACATGACGTAGCGCGCGAATGTAGTCGACGACGGCGTCGATATCATTCCAGTCAGAAGCCATAGTTGTCAGATTTCGCGAATAGCCGGCCGCGCATGGCGCCGGAAGGAACGCAGGTACGAATGTTTTCTGCTGCTCTTGCGACAGATTGCAGGGATCGTTCATGGCGGGCGGGCGGCTGGACCGGCCATATCCTGTCGTATCCATTGAAAACGCGTCGAAACCGGCCCGCGCCAGAAACGCCATCCAACTGTAATCCTGATATGGAACATCGAACGCAACTTCCGCCGGAGTACCGGCGCCGTGTACAAACAGGACGACCCGGCCGTTTAGATCGGCACTGCGCAAGGGGGTCGACGCCTTCGTTCGCTCGCGTACATAAATCGGAGTGAGCTGGCCCGCTATCGATGGGACAGTGGATTTCACACGCACGTAATGATCGAGCGTCAGAAGCGAACCGCTGTCCTCTGCGAGAGACGCGGACGCGAGCAAAAGCCCCAGAACAAGCACGATGTTTTTGGCCATGATGAAGAGAATCCATAAGACGGGGGGAACGCGCAAGGTTTTTATACACCTCCCCATCTGCGTCATCCGCGTAATCTGCGGCTAAAACCTGTCTGGATTTTTATGTGATCTATGTGGACAAGCGGCGTAACGGATAGTAAGTTGATGGGTCGAAACGAACCGGAGGAATCATGGTCAGGCTTATCAGCGTTGGATTGATCACACTGTTATTTCAGGCATCACCCATAGAAACGCGCATTGTGGACTATCTTAAGGCCAATGTGTCGCCAGGCAAGCCGGTCGTCGTTTCCGATCTGTATAACAATGTGTTCAAGACTCCTCAGGAACAGAAGGTTCTGGAACGCCTCTACAACACCTTCTTCAAGATCCCCATGTTCATTGTCCAATACAACGCGGGCAGCAAGAAAATCCCGACTTTGAAGGAAATATCCGAGCAGTTCAACTTCACCGTCCCGGGAGAGGCCGACGTCATTCTGCGGGTAATGGAGTCCGATCCGCGAGTCCCCAGATTTATCGAACGTAATCCGAAAACCGGCGAAATCACAAAAGTGGATATCGATAAGATCAAAGCCAGCCCGCAATTCAGCCGTGCGCTCGACCGAACAATTGCCGGCTGGGAGGGAAAGGAGGCGCCGGCCTTTTCCATCACCAGCTACGCCGGGAAACCGGTGACTTCTGAAATGGCTGCAGGACAGCCCCATCTGGTTTATTTCTGGTTCACCAACTGCCCGCCGTGTGTGAAAACCTCGCCTCTGCTTGCGGAG
>DASXLG010000240.1 GCA_036496425.1 Terriglobia bacterium
CGAGGGCTTCGCTTTCGGTGCCTTTGGTATTCTTGTCGCGATAGCCGACTCCCGCGGCGAACAGCAGCGCATTGTTTCCGTCTTTGGTGTTCAGTTTCGGATCGGCGCCGTTTTCCAGAAGAAGCCGCATCATCGCCGCGTCGCCCGAGCGGGCGGCGCGCATGAACGGCGTCGAGCCCTCGGTCAATGTGATATCGCCGGTATCCATGCCGCTGCGTCCGGGCAGATTTTTGGTCAGGGCTGTATTGGGCCGCGCGCCGCGCGCGAGGAGCGCTTTCGCAAGATCCATGCTTGGCAACGGATCGTCGCTTTTTCGTTCCGGTAAAGCGGACCAATCTTCGTTCCGGATGTCGATGACGGCATACAGCGGCGCCCGGCCGTACACGTCGACGGTGTTCGGATCGGCGCCGCGATCGAGGAAAAATTTCGCGAAGCTGTACTGTTTGTTCATGATCGCGACCACCATGGCGCTGGTGTTATCGATGTCGCCGTAGTTGATGTCGACTCCGGCATCGAGCATCACTTTCGCGGATTCGATGTCGCCTTCCCGTGCGGAGAATGAAAGAGCGGTGAACCCGCCGCGGGCGATCGGAGATATGGAAGAAGCGGCGCTCAACCGCGGCGCCTTCGTTTCGCGATCGATCGACCGGGCTTTCCAGTCGGCTCCACGAGCGAGCAGCAATTTTACGACTTGGGGATGGCGTTCCGCGGATGCCCACATCAACGCGGTTTGTCCTTTGTAGGTTTCTCTGGCATTCACATTGGCGCCCCGATCAATCAGGACTTTGACGGCATCGACGTTGCCGGCGCGCGAAGCCGTCATGAGCACGGTTTCACCGGCTTCGCCGGTAACCGTGTCCGGGTTCGCACCCGCTTTCAACAGGACCTCGATCATGGCGCCGCTTCCGGAGACGACGGCCTCGGATAAGGGTGATGCGCCATAGCGGTTAACGGCTTTGGCGTTGGCGCCGGCGCGCAGCAGCAGGTTGACGGCTTCGAGATCGTTGAAATGGGCTGCCCAATGCAGGGCCGTTGTGCCGTCCGGTTGCGCGGCGTTCACGTCCGCGTGCTCTTTGAGGAGCGCGCGCAATGCCGGCATATCGCCGCTCGCCGCCACATCGGCGGCGGTCAAACCTGCGCTGTAGCAGGGCAGAGAACACAAAAGGCACAAGAGGCCGAAGAATCGCTTCACGATTACACCCCCGATAAAAAGCCCGTGCTGTCGCCGACGCTTTCCTGTGGAATTCCCGCTTTGTCCAATATCGTCATCAGAAGATTCGCCATCGGCGTATTTTCCGGATATTTAATATGCCGTCCGCCTTTGAGCCTTCCCGCGGCACCGCCTGCAATCAGTACCGGCAGCGGTCCATGGTTATGAACATTGCTGTTACTCATCGCGCTCCCATAAAGAAGGAGCGAATGATCGAGCAGGTTGCCGTCGCCGTCGGGAGTGGCCTTGAGTTTTTCGAGTACGTACGAGAACAACTCGACGTGGTAGGCATTGATTCTGGTCAACGCCGCCAGCCGCTCCGGATTGTTCTGGTGATGCGATGCCGGATGGAAGCTTTCGGAAATGCCCAGCCGCGGAAACGTGCGGTAGCTGACCTCGCGGGCCATCATGAATGTCGAGATGCGCGTGATGTCGGCCTGAAATGCCACCGTCATCAGGTCGAACATCAATTTCGTGTGTTCATAATGATCGTCGGGAACGCCGCTGGGAGAGACGGGCAGGCTGAGGTTCGAGTTCGTGTTCTGCTTTTCGGAGAGCTGGATGCGTCGCTCGATCTCGCGCACCGTGTCGAGGTATTCCGCCACGCGATTGCGGTCCGTCGGACCGAGATTGCCCTGCAGCTTTCGGATCTGCCCGGTGACGGCATCGAGGATGCTGCGTTGGGTCTCGATGCGCTGCAATCTTTCGGCGGGGGTGGCGCCGTCGCCGAACATCCGGTCGAACACGACGCGCGGATTGATTTCCATCGGCATCGGTGTCGTCGGCGTACTCCACGAAATCGTGTTCATGTAGGTGCAGCTGAATCCGACGTCGCAGGAGCCGACGAGGCCGCTGTAGTCCTCGATCGCCAGTTCAAGTGAAGGCAGCAGCGTGTCCTGGCCAATCTTCTTTGCTGCGATCTGGTCGATGGTGACGCCGGCGCGGATATCCGCGCCATCCGTCCGTTTCGGGTGCACGCCGTTGAGGAAGACGGCCGGACAGCGCGTGTGATCGCCGCCGTTGTCGCCGGGACCTTGAGGGCCGGCCATCGCGTGGGCGAGATTCGTCAGCACGACCACCTGGTCCTTGTATGGTTCCAGCGGTGTCAATATCGGCGAGAGCTGGAGCGCGCCTTCTTCTTTAGGAGTCCAGTTGTTCATGACGCCGCCGTGCGGCATGAAGCAAAGCCCGAGCCGAATTCGGGGATTCGCGGCGGTTCGCGCGAGGGGCGTCTGTGCCGGAAGCATGGATTCCAGGAACGGCAGCGACATCGTCACTCCCGCGCCTCTTATAAAGGTCCGGCGGGACAAGTGCTTTTTCGTAATGAAGCTCAATTGGCCTCCTGTTTTGCCTGCGCTTCACGCAACTGAAACGGAGCGCTTTTCACAATTCCCATCACGATGGACGAGAACCGGTAATTCGTGTTCCGGCTGTCGTGCACGATTTTGCGCACGGCCGGCATGTTGTAGTATTCGACGCCTCGCCCGAGGGCATAGGTCAGCATCTTTTCCGTCATCACCCCGACGAAAACTTCCGGCTGCCTGACCAGCGCCTTGCGCAGCGCATTGACGCCGTCCAGCGGCGTGCCGTCGAAGAGCGTGCCGGCCGGATCGATCTTCGCTCCGTCGTCCGCGGTTCTCCAGTGCCCGACAGCGTCAAAATTTTCAAGCGAAAAACCGATCGGGTCCATGACCCGATGACAACCCGCGCACACGGGATCTTTCCGGTGCAGTTCCATGCGCTCGCGCAGCGTCTTCGGCTGTCCGGCGCCGGCATCCTGGAGCGGCGGAACGTTTGGCGGTGGCGGAGAAGGAGGGACACCCAGAAGGTTGGTTAAAATCCATTTCCCTCTTTCGACCGGTGATGTGCGATTCGGATAAGAGGTGACTGTGAGGATGCTCGCCTGGCCGAGAAGACCTCGCCGCGCCTCGTCGGCTACCGTGATGCGGCGGAACCGGTCGCCGTAAATGTCCGGGATTCCATAGTGCCGCGCCAGCCGTTCGTTGACGAACGTGTAATCGGCATTCAAGAGATCGATGACGCTGCGGTCTTCTCGCATGATGCTGTCGAAGAACAGCCGGGTTTCTTCTTTCATCGCGCTACGCAGGTTGTCGTCGAAATCCGGAAAGGTTTCAAGATCCGGCGCGGAGTTCTTGAGGTTGCGCAGGAACAGCCACTGCTCGGCAAAGTTTGAGATCAAGGCGCTCGATCGCTTGTCGGCCAGCATCCGTTTGACCTGCTGCTCGAGGATGGCCGGATCTTTCAATTTCCCCTGCGCGGCGGCGGTCAACAGCGTGTCGTCCGGGATGCTGCTCCAGAGGAAGAACGACAGGCGCGAAGCCAGCGCGAAGTCGTCCACCCGATATACCGCGTTCGATGCGAGAATCGGAGGATCCTGCTCGAAGCGGATGAGGAATTCCGGGCTGGCCAGAATGAACTGGAGCGCCGATTCGATTCCATTGTCGAAGGTTCCGTTGCCTTCGCGGCCGTGCTTGTAGAAGTTCAGCAGCGTTTGCATCGTCGCATTATCGACGGGCTTGCGATAGGCGAGCCGCGCGAGCGACGAAAGAATCTTTGTGGCGCAGCTCAATTCGTCTTTCGGAGCGGCCGGCTTGCAGATGAATATCTTCTTTCGCGAAGGCGTATCGCCGGGACCGGTTGCACTGAACGGTCCTTCAACGGTCAGGCGGTCGACCGATGGGTCGCCCATGATGTCGAGTCCGTCAACCGTCGTTCGCATGAACGGCTTGATCAGATCGTCTCGGACCGCGTGGCTCTTCAGTACGGTGGTTGCGGAGAGCGTATGGATGCCTGCCTTCACCGGAATGCGCACGGTGAGCCGGCGGTCGAGATCCGCTCCGAACGTGCCGGGGTTGGCGGCCATCGAGCGGAAATCTTCCGTGCCGCCCGCGGTGACGAGGCGCAGGCGAACGTCGTCCATTGCGATTTCGATGTCATGCGGGTCTTCCATTCCCCGCATCAGGTCGAACGTATTCCTCCAGAGCCGAAGCTTGATGACATACTCGCCGTCCAGAGGGAAAGTGTGGCGCGCCAGAATCCCGCCGCGAGTGCCCAGCGGCAGTCCGTCGAGATGCTGATCCTGCGAAAGGTCGGGCCGCACACGATACGTTGCCGTGCTGGACGCAATGGCGAGATCACCGACGGCCATCCGGCTGATATTCCAGGAAGCGGACAGATAGCGTTCCATCAATGATGGCGAGACTTTCAGGACGTCGGCAATGTTGTCGAACCCGCTGCTTTCGTCGTCCGGAGGAAGATATGCCGACGGATCGATGTCGAGGCCAAGGAGATCGCGAATCGCGTTCGCGTACTCGGTGCGATTCAAGCGATGCATCGTCGCGCGTCCGGGTCTTGGCCGGGCGGCGGCAGATTCATCGAGGGATGTTTCGAGATACGAAGCGAAGCCATCGAGCGCCGGTTGTTCAGGCCGCTTCATTCCGGATGGAGGCATCATCCCGGCCCGAACTTTGCGGATCACTTTCTCCCAGGTTTCGGCCGACTTCGGAACGTTGGTGAGATCGGCGTGCTCGAGTGACAAGCCGGCCGTGCGCGCCTTGTCGTTATGGCAGGTGACGCAGTAGGTGTTGATCAGGCTGGATTGCGCCGCAGCGTTCTGTCCCGCGGACGCCTGCACAGCCCCCGCCGTGGTTAGAGCCGTCGCCATAAAAGCGGCGGCTGCACCGGCCATCATCGCTCGAACGACCAATTCATACCTCCCTCAAAGGAATTGAATTTACCCGCAGTATAACTGAACAAAGGAGATTAGCCACAAAAGGCACATAAGGGTCCTTTTTGTGCCTTTTGTGGCTAATCTCCTTTGTTCAGGACTGGTTTCTCAGTTGAAGTAGCGCGTCGCGAACTCCAGGAACACCGGCCAGTTCGGACCCGGCGTATGTCCGGATGAATGCTGGCGGAACCCGATATCTCCCGTCACGACTGCGGTTTCGATCTGCGGAAACTCGGTTGTCCCGAGGTCCTTCTTTCCCAGCAGCCGGTACACCGGCCCCGCGCCGACGCCGGCGAGAAACGTGCCTTTAGGATCGACCCACGCATCGTTGATGCTTTCCGCCTGCTGCCCGATGGGTCCGCGGCTCGCCTGGAAGCGCGGGTCGCCGGTGGCCATCAGCTTCACCGTCCCGTCCGGATTCAAATCCGGTCCCTTGCCGGTGCTCAGGAATACGGGCCGAGGCGCGACCAAGGCAACAAGTTCGTGAGAGTCCACCGGAAGGGTGTCCCAGCGTCCGGCATATTTCAGGTAGTTGCCGGCCATCCAGTGATACTCGTTGGTTGCGGCAATATTTTCGATCGCTTCGCCGTACTTGCGGCGATGGAGTTTTGCGCCGCTCTGGCCTGAAGAGCTGATGAAGCCGGTGAGGAAGCGCTCGTCATAGGCGAGCGCCACCAGCGCCGCCTTGCCGTCGCGCGAATGGCCTTGCACAGCGACTTTCTTCGCATCGACCGCTTTGTCCGTTTCGAAATAGTCGAGCACTTTGCTCATGCCCCAGCCCCAGGCGGAAAGGACGCCCCAATCGTCGAGACTGCGCGGCTGTCCTTTATTAAACAGGCCGATGATGCCGCACGTCAGTCCCTGGCCGTTGTCGGCCTGAATGCTGGCAGTCGACACGCTGGCATAGCCCCATCCACGCTTCGCGATCTGTTCCTGCGCCGACGGCGGCGCATTCGGATTCGCGGGCGGAGCGCCGCGGCCGGCAAGTGCTGCCGGAGGCGGCCCGCCCGCGCCTCGTCCTTGCGGAGCGGCGCCGGGGAGGGTGCAGAGCGTCGTTGTTGGAACTCCTTCGGGCGCGCGGCCACCGCCTCCGAACATCAGGACAACCGGAACCGGTTTCGCCGCGTTCTTCGGCGTGCTGAGCGTGGCTAGGATCGTGACGTTCAACTCGGGATAACCGGCGTTATCGACTCGGCCGATGAGTTGTTTCGTGATCACCGGAATACTGCCGGCCTTATCTTCGGTCGTACTTGCCACAGTCCAAGTTACTTTCGGAATGTTTTTCGGCCTCCGGCCGTAGACCTCGCGATCGAACAATTCGACAATCTCCGCGCGGCGTTTGCGCCACTGCGCCGGCGTCTTCACCTTGGAGCCGTCGTTGAAGGTCAGCGGGTCCGGCAAGTTCGGATATGGATTCGCGGTGCTTTCATCATATGTCGATGCGAGGTAAGCGCCCGGCCCGCTCGGGAACAGCGTGATCTTCAATTGATCCATGACACGCTGCCGGTCCTGCTGGCTGCTCATCACGACATGCGTGGGAAAGGAGTGCGCGGCCAGCATCGCCGCTGCGATCAGGCCCAGCAATGGAATCGTTTTCAGCCACCCTCGTTGAGTCATATGGCGGCAGTATAAGTCGAGACCGTCTCTGATTGCGAGTTTGCTGGAGTGTTTACGGGATGCCCAGAATCTTGTGGGTTTGGAGACTGAGCCGCCACCGGGGGTGCGCCAGGCAGTAGTTCATGGCGAGCCTGGTATTTTCCGCGCGCAAGGGGCCGTCCATCGGCTGCAGGAAGAACCACCGGAAGTCGAGACCTTCGAATAGCTCCGGCACCGCGCCGGATTGCGGAAAGACGAGCTTCAGTTCGTCACCGGACTGGAGCACCAGGCCGGCGCCGGCTTTCGGGCTGACGCAGATCCAATCGATTCCGTCCGGAGCCCGCATCGTGCCGTTGGTCTCGATGGCGATTTCGAATCTCTGCTTGTGCAGTTCGTCCACCAGGGGCTGGTCCAGTTGAAGCAGCGGCTCGCCGCCCGTGCAGACGACGAGCGGGCGCGCTTGCGGTGTGATTGCGGCGGGCCACGCCGATGCAATCTTTCCGGCGAGAGCCGCAGCCGAAGAAAATGTGCCACCACCGACGCCATCCGTTCCGACGAAATCTGTATCGCAGAATTGGCAGGTCGCTTTCGCGCGATCCTGCTCGTGTCCCGACCACAGATTGCAGCCGGCAAAGCGGCAAAAGACGGCGGGGCGCCCGGCATTGGCGCCTTCGCCCTGTAATGT
The DNA here is from genome assembly GCA_036496425.1 of Terriglobia bacterium. Taxonomy (NCBI): domain Bacteria; kingdom Pseudomonadati; phylum Acidobacteriota; class Terriglobia; species Terriglobia bacterium. The sequence goes on from DASXLG010000240.1 coordinate 7,240, forward strand.
GTAGAAAATCTCTTTGATCGAGTACAACTTTAGAACCGGTAGTGCATACCGGATTGCATGATTATATCTATGAAAACCGCAGCCACGCGTTTTGGATTTACTGTAGTTATCCGGGCGAATAGAATGCGGAGGCGGCAATTTAATGTCGTGCAATCTTTTGAAAGGAATCTGATGAGAAAAATTTCGATTTTATCGGTGGTGCTGGCATTGGCGTGCGGCGTCGCAATGGGCCAACGAGGCCGCGGAAGAGGTGCCCCGCCACCGCCACCGCCGGCCCCGATGATGGATCTCGCAAATAAGGTCGTCGATGCCGTCAACAAGCAGGACACCATGGCGCTTCAAAAGCTCGTTACTGCCGATGCCGTCTATCTCGATGAAGACGGACATCAGCCGCCGGTTTCCGCCTGGATCATGAGGCTGACCACCGGCACGCCGGCCAAGAAGATGGAAGTCACTGGTATCCGCGGCCAGATGTGGGACGACGGCGGCTGGTTTTCCTTCAACTACACGCTGAGCGAAAACTTCAAGGAAAAGCCCGTAATGATCAAAGGTACGGCGAGCTTTGTCGTCAAAAAGAACGGGCCGGACTGGCAGATCACGATGGTTCACGGGGCTCTGGAACAGCATATTGCCGGAATGACGCAATAGCAGCATTGCCGAATTGCGATTGCCGGGAGGAATAGATGAGAAGGCCGGTGCCGCTGCCGGTTCTTGCGCATCTGGTGTATTCGAGTCTATTTCTTCCGAAATCGCTCTCCACCGCCGCGCACTCCGCCTGCTCGTTAACGAATCCCAACGTTTACGAATCTAATCATTCCGCTGGATTTGATCGCTGGAAGGGACCTCCGCTGTCCAGGATGCGGATGGACTATAATCCGCATGGCGAAAGCCTCGATGAGTCCGATCTTTCTGGATAAAGCATCATATTGGGTCAATCTCGCCTACATCGGTTCGGTTTCTCTGACACTGGTTGTTTCCGTTCTTGCTGTTTTCATTTCGCAGCAACGCGCCGCCGTGCGGGACGCCGAACTTAAGAAGGTCCAGGCGGACTCTGCCCAGCAGGTTGCGCTGGCGAATGAACGCACGGCTTCGGCGGCCCAACACACCGCGGAAGCCAATGTGGTTGTCGCCCAGGCAGAGTCGCGCACCGCGGCCGCCACTCGGGCGCAGGAAGAGTTGCGTAAGCAGAACCTGGTTCTCTCCGTTCAACTGGAACAGGAAAGAAAGCTTCGCGCCGAAGCGGAGGAACGAGCCGCTCGCGAAGCCGCGGCAAGGACGGCGCGTACGTCGGCCCCGCGGAAACTGACTGCCAATCAAATGCAGGTCATCGCTTCCACCCTGCGTCCCTTCGCTGGAAAACACGTCACGATTGTGGAGTTGGTGGATCCCGAAGCCGGTCCCCTCGCTCAACAACTCACCGCCGCACTGTCGCAAGCGCAATGGTCTCCTGTCGTCAGCCGCTTCGGCGCCCTGACGCCTCCGCAATTCGGCATCGTCTGCACCCACAGCGGCACCGACAAGGCGGCGATCGCCCTGGTCGAAACCCTCCGCTCGTTCAACCTCACCGTTTACGAGCGCAAAGCCGAAGGCAACTCCACGCTGGAACTGCTCGTCGGCCTGAACGGTCCTGCCAATTCCGCCCAGTAAGCTTCCTGACACGGGATTGCCCGGACGGCTTCAGAATGCTCCACGTTTCGTTTCGCATGCAAGACGGCTACAATTTCAAGCGGTACCGTGGAGCGATAGACGATCATGAATTCATAGGGAAATGCGCGATAGAAGAGAACGGGGGCTTTGGTCAAATCTTCACGCCGATGTCCCAGGCGTGGACTAGCTGCAAGGCGCTCGGTTAGTTCGCCGAGGGCCGCTCCACATGATCGATGACGATAACCTCCACGGGAACTTTGGCAGATTCCAGTTTCAGTCCGAGTTGTTCGGTAACGGCGGTGAAGATGGAAGGACGATCGGATACATCCGGATTTGGGATGTTCATGGGGGCCTCGGTCCATTCCAGATGGAGATCGTAGGCTCCGGTCAATCCGGTCTTGTCGATGACCGCCCTGCGCACGGTTCGGGCAATGTTTCCGGCCAGCGTTGCCATGCTCACGCCCGTGCCATCGATGGCACGGTTCGTTCCCGCTTGCGTTAAATGAGGAAATCCGCAAAAAACGGTGCCGGGCGCCCCTGGGGCAGGAGGAGGTGGGGCAGGCGCAGCCAGGGAATAAGTGGTGCAGCTGCCGTCTTTCGTCAGCTGCAGTTTTGCATTGGTGTTGGACCGAGTCAGTTCGTACACGGGAAGCTGCTGGGTCTCGCGATGAAATGCCAGCTTGAATCGCTCGACCAGAAGCGACTGAAGCATCGGTCCTTCCATCTGTTGAACCGTGGCATTGCCCTCCGCCTTGGCCTGAACATCGAAGCGATCCGAACCGATCCAGGATGGGCCTCCGGCGACTTGATAGTCGCCGACGCCGTAAGCCAGAACGATCAGCGTCCGCGGAGCGAAGTTCTCCATCAGCAGCCGGCCCGGAACCGCTTGAATCAACGCCCGATCGGAAGCGCTCGCGCTCGGTTTGACGGATGCGACCTCAAACGCAGCCGTCCCGGGCGTAGTCGCCTGGCCGAGCAGACTGCAGCAAAAAGCCAAACAGATGAACGCCAGTCGTTTCACAATTTCCTCCAAAGGCGTTTATAGACACCGCAATATGTCTTTTGTTCCGTCATACAATCTGGCGGTTGATTCTATGCGCTAGTGTGGAGGCGCGATTAAGCTGCTGGTTAGACTCAAAAGGATCGACAGATCTGAGCTCTTGATTGGCCTCAACCAAGTTGGCATAATCCGCTTAAATTTCTTATCATTTACCTGTGCTCGGGAACCATAAATGGAAATTCCGCTGAATTTGCTTGAGGCCACATGAAGAGTCATATCTTGCGAGTTCTGTTGTTGTCGCCCGTCTTCTCCCTCCTGGCGATGGCCCAGTCCCTCGAAGGAGTCTGGCAAGGGAACGTCACGATGCCGAATGCAGCTGAAAGTCGCGCTGCGATCCGAGTCACGCGCGCCGATGGCTCTCTCGCGGGTGTCATGTTTCTGTTGGATATCAACCTACAACTGCCTGTCGCCAATATCTCGCTGCAAGGCGCCACCGCGAAGATGTCTATCGCAGGCATGACGTATGAAGGCACGCTGAGCGCTGACGGCAACTCCCTGGCCGGCAAGCTGACGATGGGAGGCAATACCATGCCTATGCCATTAAAGCGCGCTACACCGGAGACGGCCTGGGAGCTGCCGAAGCCGCCCGCGATCCTCGCGAAAGATGTGCCGCTCGAATTCGTGGTCGCCACCATCAAACCCGCTCCCGTCACCAACATCCCTTCCGGAACTTATGGCATCGGGCCTGGTAGCTACCAGGCCCACGGAGCCTCGCTGATCTACCTGCTGACCTTTGGCTACAACATGCACCCCAAACAATTCGCCGGTCTTCCCGCATGGGCAACCTCCGATCGCTACGAAGTCAATGCAAAGCTCCCTGAAGGAGGCAGGCCTACCGATGCCCAATTGCGCATCATGGTTCAGAACCTGGTGAAGGACCGCTTCGGGATCACCTTGCATATCGAAAAACGCGAACTCTCGGCCTACACGATTAATGTTGGCAAGGGCGGTCTGGCGGGCATCAAGATGACGAGGAGCGAATCTCAGGCGAGCAATGGCGCCGGCACCTTCGCGGGTTCCGTTCCCGGCACCGGCCTCATGACCATGAACAACGCCACCATGACCGATATGGCCAGTCTAATGCAACGCGTCATGCTCGACCGTCCGGTGGTCGACCAAAGCGGACTCACTGGGCGCTACAACGTCGCTCTCAAATGGGCTCCGGACGAAACGCAGTTCACCCAAATGAACCTCATGCTCGCCCCGCCTCCGGGAGCCGATCCTCTACCCGACCTCGTGACCGCCTTCCAGGAGCAACTCGGCATGAAACTGGAATCAACAAAAGCGCCTGTCGATGTCATCGTCATCGATAAAGTTTCGCGCCCGTCGGAGAACTGACTATTGGTAAAAGCGTGGCCCCCAGGCATTGATGACGAATAGACGACTGCTGTTACTGAGCAACGGTTCGGAGCTGATAGGCCAGAAGCCCAGTGAGTTTGCGCGTGGCGCGCTGACAGACTTTCTTGGCGCGGCGGTGAAGCGCGTGCTCTTTGTGCCTTTCGCGACGGTGATGTATTCGGAGGACGAGTATCTTGCGAGCGTTCGCCGGCATTTCGGCCCGCTGGGCTATGACGTCGAGTCGCTCCACACCGCCGCCGACGCGTCCGCGGCGGTCGAACGGGCGGACGCAATAGCGGTTGGCGGCGGTAACACTTTCCACCTCCTTCGCGGCCTCTACCGCGCCGGTGTGGTCAAACTCATTCGCGAACGTTCCCATGGCGGTATGCCATACGTCGGCTGGAGTGCGGGCTCGAATATTGCCTGTCCAACGATCCGAACGACCAACGACATGCCGATCGTCGAACCGCCAACCTTGGACGCTCTCGGCCTCGTTCCATTCCAGATAAACCCTCATTACACGGACGCTAAAATTGAGGGTCACATGGGAGAGACCCGGGACGAGCGGCTCATGGAGTTCACGCACGCGAATCCCGGCGTCCCCGTCCTAGGCATACGCGAAGGCACGATGCTGCGAATCGATGGTTCGGAACTGAGGCTTTTAGGCGGCAAACCTGCCCGGCTCTTCGTTAAAGGGGAACTACCACGCGACATCGCGCCCGACGAGTCTTTCAGCTTTCTCTTACACTAAAACGAACGGCGGATGGACAGACGGCTTTCTGATTTTTCGGCGATCGATTACTCTTCCAGTTTTTGTTGAACGCTTCGGACCTTTTCGTCCATCGTCTGCTGGCGGTCGATTCGTGTACCGAATCGCAAGGTCGATGAAACTCTTGGAGTCCCCATGGCGTGCACCACCTCATGGCATCGCTTGATGGCTGCGAACACGTCATCCCACTCCCCTTCGATATTCGTGCCATAGGCGTGTAATCGAGTTTTCAGCCCGGTTTCCGCAAGCACACGTTCACAAGCAGCGATTTCTTTGGAAACCGAGACGCCGATCCCGATCGGAATAAGGCAAAATCTGCAATGACCTTCATGTCGACCAGTCTATTGCAAACCCGGCCGACTTCAGCGCGATGAACAAGAAAGAGCTGACGGAAGCCGATATCCGCACGGCCCGATTTTTGTCTGCCGGCCTAATCTCGAGTTAACGGCGTCCGATCGTGAACTTCAAGCCGCCAAAGACGGTGAAAGGGGCGCCGGGGGAGACGAAGGTCGTATTGCGGACAGGGATGTCTCCGCTGGGGTAGGCGGTAAACTCGCGGGCGATAAAAGCGCCGCTGTCGCTATAGGGTGAGGTAGCGAGCTGGCCGGTGGTGTAATACTTCCGGTTGAGCAGGTTATCCATCTGCGCAAAGAGCTCGAGGTGCGGGCTGAATGTGTAACGGGTGCCGAGGTTGACCACGCCATAGGATGGGACCTTGCCGATGCCGAGGTAGTACTGGCCGTCCGCCTGGTACTGGTTATTTTCGTTGCCCTTGACGTATGAGCTTCCAAGCGCCTGGATGTCGGCGCTGATGCCGAGCTTATTCAATGGATGGCAGTCTCCATAGAGCTTGAGCATGTGCTGCGGCACCTGCGGGATCTGGTTGCCGGGAGAAATGGTGATATTGCCGCCATCGGTCACCCCCTTTTCGCCGGCGTGTGCATTGGTGTTGCTGCTGTTGCTGCCGGAGCCGATGATCTGCGTACTCTGGTAGGTCGCCTGGAGGAAAGTGTAATCGACGCCCGCGTCCAGCTTGCGCAGACGCGCAAGAACCGAAGCTTCAACACCCTGGCGGCGGGTCTGGCCGAAGTTCTGGAAGTAGCCGAAGCCGGTCTGCTGCGATGCGACGAAGAGAAGGTCGTCGTTGTTAATAGTGTGGAAGTAGCCTGCGGACCAGCTGTAGCGGCCGTCAGGATTGCCACGGACGCCGAACTCGTAGGTGCGGCTGACAACCTGCTTAAGCGGCGGATCGCTGACGAGCGCGTTGGGCAGCGAGCAGGGGAAGTTGAGATCGGCGCAACCGAGTTCAGTGGAGGTCGGGGCACGGCTCGATTCGCCGTAATCAAAGTAGGCGTTCAGCAACGAGCCGGCCTTGTAGACAACGCCGGCGGTTGGATTGAAGCGCTGGAAGACGTTGTCGGCCGTCAACCCGGGCCGGCCGGATGTCGCCGGAGGCAGCCGGTCTGTGTTGTTGACGCCGGTGTGGTTGTAACGGCCGCCGGCGTTGAAGGCCCAGTTGCCTGTGCTGTAGGTATCGGTGACGTAGACACTGGGGGTGGTCGTGACGCCGTGAAGGTTGACGCGGTTGTCATCCAGTGTTCCATCGTCGTCGCGCTCGCTGCCATCCTCGAAGGAAGGAACACGGGTGATGCTGATGCCGTCGCTGTTCAGGTAGCCCCACTGCGAGTTCTGAACGTAGGTCAGGCTGCCACGGTCAAGACCTGCACCCAGGGTCAGCTTGTTCTGCGCGGTGTTCCAGGAGATCGCCGCAGTTACCCCATAAGCATGTTGGCGGTTGACCGTGTCGGTATCGACGCCCGTGCACTTTTCCGCAGGCTCACCAGCGCCTCCCGAGTTGAGCTCGAGGCTCGCGGCGATGCAGCGCAGATAAGGAAATGGCGTGTTGGCTGCCGTGATGGCTGTGCCTGGAAACGGAATGCCGGCATTGCTGAGAGCCGTTTTATCGGCTGCGCTCAAGGTATAGAGTGACTGCGTAAAGCTGTCGTCATTGACGTCGCCGTTGGCTGTGTTGGTGCGTGTATAGCGGACGTAGGCGTTGGCGTTGATTGCGAGGCCATGGCTGAGCGCCTGGGCCGCGTTGATCGTCAGGAACGGCTGGTGCTGATCGGTGGCGTCGGGAATGGAATAGACGCTGCTATAGCCGTGATTGAGGCCAACGTTTCTGCTGATGGCGCGGAGGTCCTGTGTGCCGTTTCCGATAAGGCTGTTGATGGCGTAGCCGCCCGAGACCGACACGATGGTATTGCTTTTGGCGTAGCCGAATTTGGCGAAGCTTTGCCTGACGTCGGAGGGCGACTGCACGCGCCAGCCGTCATCGTGAAAGAGGGTACCGGCTGCGAACCAGTTCCATGCACCATGACTGCCGCCGTACTGGCCTTCGACGGCGCGCCGGCCGAATTGGCCGCCGTAGCTGCTGATGGAGAGGCCGCTGTCGGTGAGGCCGCTCTTGGTCTGAACCGTGATTGCGCCGCCGAGGGTGTTCAGTCCATAAACCGGATCAGACCCGGGGATGAGTTCCATGGTGTTGATAGCAATTTTGGGGATGAGATCCCATTGGACGACGTCGCCAAAGGGTTGGTTCTGGCGGACGCCGTCCATGTATACCGACAGGCCCGCAGGTGCGCCCACGAGCGGGGACGCAGTGAAGCCGCGATAGTTGATGTCGGGCTGGAACGGGTTGTTCTGATTCTCGTTGACGTAGACGCCGTTGAGGCGGCGTTTTATGGCGTCGCTGAGATCGATGGCGTTGGTGTCGACGACGGTCTGGGCGGAGAGCGCCTGCACCGGCACGGGGACATCGGACAACGGCACATCCAGTGTGCCGATCGGTGTGGATGCGATTACATTTACGCTTGTCGATATCCCGCTCACCAGCAATGTCACATCGCGAGTGAGAGGAGTCGAAGATTGCACCTGGAAGCTGATGGTCTGCGAGGCGAAGCCGGATTGGGCGATGGCCAGCTGGTAGTTGCCAAAAGCGAGATCGGGAATGGTCAACAATCCGTCGGCGGCGCTTTCGACGGGGCGGCCGCTGCCGGCGGCTGGACCGGACAGCGTGCCATGGGCTTGCACCGAACGCCCTGAGGAGTCCATGACGTGCACCCGGATCTCACCTGTCCTGGCGGCAGTACCGGAGTTCTGGGCGAAGCCGGAATTGGTTGCGAAACCTGCAATGCAAAGCGCTATAACGAGGATGATGGCCTTCCGGACTGAACAGAAACAGTGCAGCATGCTGCCTTTCTTCTAGCGAAAAAGCGAATTTTGACCGGGCAGATACCTGCCACTCTCCTGATATATTCCTCCCAGGGTGATTTTGTTCAAAAAAATGTGTTTACTCCTGACGAAGCGCCTGCATGGGATCGACGCGCGAAGCTCGCCAGGCGGGGATCGCGGCGGCTCCGAAAGCAGTCACGAGCAGGACGAGCGTGACTGCGGCGGAGGATTCGAGGTTGGGCGCGAAGAAGCTGAACCCGCCGTCTCCTCCCGAGCCGGCGGCGCGAGTTCCGGCGATGCTCAGGATGAGGCCGAAGATCAGCCCGAGCGCAAACATCGGCGCCGCGTGCTTCAGCACGGACTTCACGACGTGTGCACGTTCGGCGCCGAGGGCCATGCGGATTCCGATCTCGCGCGTTTTCCGGCTGACCTGATCACAGGAAGAGCCGTTGGGCAGAAATGCGCAAAGGAAAGACAAAAAAGCATTGAAGGCCCAGGGGAAAGTCGTCATCACTGTAGATCACTGAATTGTGTGATGATATCGGCGTGAAAATCACCGGGCTTACAACGGCATTATTGATTTTTACCGCAGCGGTAACGGCCGGCGCGCAGGGACGCGGCGGCGCTCCGCGGGGCGGAGGGGGCGGCGCGGGCAATGGACCGCGCGCAAGTACCATCGAGCGCGTTACCGTTCACGGCAAGGCGCTCGAAGGCAATCTCGAAGGCGACTCGCCGGATCGGCAGGTCGCGGTTTACCTGCCTCCCAGCTATGCCGCCGATCCGGCGCGCCAGTTCCCCGTGGTTTACTTCCTGCACGACTATGGAACGCACAGCAACCCCATCGATCAAATCAAAGAGTTCGCCGACAGGTACGCCGCGATGCAGGGGTTCAGCGAGCCGGTCGTCGTGGTTCCCGACGCCTATACGTTGCACAAAGGAAGCATGTATTCGAGCTCGGTCACGACGGGAGATTGGGAAAGTTTTGTCGCGGAGGATCTTGTCGGTTACATCGACACCCACTACCGCACGCTCGCAAAACCGATCAGCCGCGGCCTGGCAGGCTACTCGATGGGCGGCTACGGCGCGCTGCGAATCGCGATGACACATCCCGGAGTGTTTTCCAGCCTGTACATCATGAGCGCATGCTGCCTCTCCGCGATGAATCCAACTCCGGACGCCATGCTTCCGGCCTCCCCGTCCGACAAGGAAATGACAATGGCGGCAGCAGCCGCATGGTCTCCGGATCCGAATAATCCGCCGCTTTTTCTCGATCTGCCGGCAAGCGATGGCAAAACGCGGCCCGACATCGCCGGGAAATGGGCAGCGAACTCCATTCTCACGATGCTCGAACAATATGCTTCGACTTTGAAGAAGTACTACTCGATCGCAATCGAGACCGGAACGAAAGATCCGTTTATCGCATCGAATAAACAGTTGCACGAGGCCATGGTCCGCCTCGGCATTCCGCACGCATTTGAAGCATACGACGGCGATCACACCAACATGCTGAACGACCGCATCGAGCGGAATCTCATCCCGTTTTTCTCGAAGAATCTGGCAGCGCCGGCCAACCCCACGTCGCCCGGCGTGCACTGACAGGTTTCGACAGCTGATCGCGATTCGATTCACTCGTGCAGGAATGCTTCTGCGAGACGATCGATATACTTGCCGACCGGCGTATAGGAAACGACCACCGACAAGGCAAAGGCGCCGAGGCCGGTCAGGGCGGCCTCCGCATAGTCCCCGGAATAGTGGGACCCATGGATTATCGCATCTGCGGCGAAGGCACAGATGCCAAGGAACGCGGATGACGTCCAACGATTGGCGAGGTGCCGCGCGTGACGCGTCAGCGTGACGCCGAGAACCGGGGATACGGCAAGCAGGCCGGTCTTGGACGCAATCAACAGATGGCCCAAGGCGATGTCTCCAAGATGGCCTTGCACCATCAGAATCAGACACACCGCTCCCGCTTCAACAGCTTTGTGACTGCAGAGCAGTAATCGAAATTGGTGCTTCTCAGGTAACAACCGGGTGATTACCCCCGCTTCGCCAGATATCGCTCGATGAGATGATCGAGCGACAACGCGCCCGGACCACGCGTCAGCAGGAAGATCAGAATGGATCCCCATAGCACGTGATCGGTCCACGCCTGAGGGTACACGAATATCTGGATGACGGTGATCATACCCAGCAATGGCAACGTCGCAAAGCGAGTGGCCAGGCCCAGGAACAGAAGTGTGGAAAAAGTCAGTTCATTGAACATGGCCAGACGGGCGGCAACGGCCGGCGCGAGCACGGGCACTTTGTATTCTTCTTCGAACAGTTTCACGGCAAATTCAAACGAGTTGTACTTCAGCAGACCTGCCGTGAAGAACACGGCTCCGACGCCGATCCGCATCAACAACTGGATGATCGACAGCGGAAAACGGCCCAGTAGTTCGCGCGCCGATACGAATAATTGCCGCAGAGGCGGCCCGTGTGTAATGGTATGTTCGGAAGCGCTCATAACATTTCTCCTTTGCCGCTCTCCTGGATAGCGATGACCAGACCGGCGCCAATCAGCATCGCCAAAGCACGGCCCGCATCGAAGGCAGAGTCCGCATCGAGAGCGCACTCGGCGGCCTCACCGACGGAACGGCCTTCCGAAATAGATTTGCGAAAAATAAATTCGGCAGCATCGAGCCGGTGAATGTTGAATTCACCACGAGACCCGCGGATTTCAAGCCAGACTTCCGCAGGTTCAAATGACAATCGCTCCGGCGCGCTCTCCGATAAATACAGCTTGAGCAGTTCATCGATCGGCCATGATGCCTTGAGATAGCGGACTCCCGCCTGCAACAACAGCGGCGTCTCGAAAATCTTCGCGGCATGAAGTGACATCAGTTCGTCCCAGAGAACTGCCGCCTCATCCGCCGCAACCGTGACATGACCTGCATGCCATTCCAACTCCGCGAACTCGCCAACATAAGGCGCACGACCGGCGGCGGGAGTTGCCGACAGGTATCGGGGAAACGCTTCACCATATTCTGCGATACACGGCGCGAAGGGCGGATGCTCGAGAACAAACCGTTTCGCGGCTTCGGTAACGAACGGCGATCCAATCAGCCACACGGTTGCCGGAAACTTGGCCAATAGGGCCATCACCAGGCTGGTTTCGTAGTTTCTTCGGTGAATCTCGAGCCTTCTCTGGGGATACTTTCCGCCGGTAAGCAGCTTACCGGCAGCCGCAGTTTCACCCCCGACAACCGCGCCGCGAAGGAGTTCCTGGATATCAGCCAGCGTTGGCACGGAATGCCTCCCCGGTCAGAGTTTCCGCGGTAATCGCATCGGCGCGCAGAGCTTCGCCAAGCAAGTTTGAGAGCGGTGGCAGATCATTATCCCATTCGATCAAAGCGGGCCTGGATCCGAAACGGCGAAGAGCATAGGCATAAAGATCCCATGTGGGTCCCGCAATGGAAGCCGCATGAGTGTCGATCAATATCTCTCCGCCGTCATTGGCCTCGTCCTTTTCCGGCGTAAAGCCGCCCAGGTGCAGTTGAGAGATGGCTTCCGCCGGCAGGCTATCGATGTACTTCTTCGCGTCATAACCCATGTTATGCGCGCTCAGATAGGTATTACTGATATCCAGCAGCAACCGGCATCCGGTGCTTCCGGCGAGCTCCGAAAGAAATTCGGCCTCGTTCATCGTCGATGAGCGGAAGCCGACATAGCTCGCCGGGTTCTCGACGAGATACGGCCGTCCCAGGACATCCTGAACTTCCTGAACGTGAGATTGGACCACCTGCAGCGCCTCCTTATTAAAAGGAAGAGGCAACAAATCGTTCAGGTACTCATTGCCGAACGTGGACCAGGCCAGATGGCCGGAGACGAAAATGGGATCGACCTGCTCCACCAGTTCGCGCATGCGCTTCAGGTGCGGGCGATCGATCCCATTTGCGCTTCCAACAGAGACTCCGACGGTGTGAATGGAAACGGGGTAATGATGAGATATCTCCATCAGCAGTTCTTTCGCGTGAGGATTGGCGAGGAAATTCTCGGGATGAATCTCGAACCATCCCACGCTGGGGCGAGTGGCCACCACTTCCGCAATATGGGGAAGTCTCAACCCAATGCCTGCCCGCTCCGGTATCCGGCGATTCGGTTTCATGCGATGACCACTCTTACAGCGATAACGCTATTTCGGCATCTTGCTGCCGCCGACGATACGCTCGCAGTAACCTGCCGGAACGTAGATCCATGCTTTCGGATCTCCGTTTATCTTGGATGTGCCGCCACAGGAATTCGCTCCAGTGGACGCGCAATCGTTCTTTCCGGCCTTTGAAATTCCGTAACACTTTTCCGCTTTGAAAGTTGGTGCGGGAGCCGGCTTCTGGGCTGAAAGAATGGCGGGACCCGCGACTGCCGCAGCCAGGGCCGCAGCGACAACGAAACGTTTGTTCATGAAAGTCCTCCGAATGGTGTAGCCCGGCACGCCGGGCCCGGTGTTCTCGTCGAGAAGTATATGCCCGCTGGGTTTTCGGATATTCCCGGAAACCCGTCTCAAGTACCTTTTTTTGCGGATTTTCTTCGGGAAGCGTTTACAGCCTCTGCAGGAACTGAGAAACGGAAGGGGCAAGGTCTGCTGCGACTTTGAGATTCCCGTCACGGTCAAGGTTGGATACGACAAACGCCAGGAAACGATTTGTCTCAAAGCCGGCGATCTCCAACTGATCCTGATTGTCCCTGTACACCCGGACACCGGACGCTTCCATCGTGGCCGCCACCTGGGCGCGCGTGAAGGCTTCCCCCTTCTTCTCCGTGATGACGAGCGAAAGAATTGCGCCATTCCCGCCGGTTGCAATCAGGTGCACATAGTCGCGCCCATTGAACGTGCAGCGATGCCCCTGAATGAGCTGGAAATGGGGTCCCAACTTTTGTTTCACCACAGGAACCAGATCGATGAACTCCGGGCCCAGCGCGGTCTCTCCGGTCGCCTGCTTCATATGGTCGAAGGAGAGCAACTGCTTCCATCTCCCAAGTTCCAGAGTGCAGTGAACATGATCCGCCAGCCCGATCCGCAGAATTTCCCTGGCCTGGGTGGAGATAGTCTGGAATACGCCTTGACCGCCACCGGCCTCCCGGGTTCTCAAACCAATCATGCGCACGGCAAGCACTCCACCTACGGCCAGGACCAGCAGAGCCGCCACCGCAAGACCCCACTGCCGGGGCTCCGGCGCGAAAAAACCGCCGCGTTTTCCTTCGCGAATTGTCTTCTGAACGCCTGCGAGCAGACCGGCGGGCGGCTCCTCCAGCATTACGGCCTGCCTGACCGCCTTCTTCAAGCGGCCGCGTTCTTCAAGGAGGCGCGTGCAATCTGCACAAACGGCAAGGTGGCGCAGCACCTCATGGTTCGTCTCCACGAGCAACTCGTTGTCTAAATACGAATCGAAGTACCTCCGAACCTTTTCGCAGGCTTTGTCATTGAAATGAATTACGTTCATGACTCTTGCACCTCATTGTGCGGGCCGGTGAGGCGCAACTCTCTTGCGTAACCGGCCAACGACAGCCGAAGCTGTTTTCTGCCGCGGCTCAGGCGGGACATTACGGTTCCTACGGGGATATTCAGCGTCTCCGCGATCTCCTTGTACGCAAATTCGTGAACGTCGGCCAGCAGAACAACTTCCCTGTACTCCGGCGGCATCGCGTCCAGAGCCTGCAGGATATCTTCATCCCGCACCTCCTCAGGAATGGATGGCTCATACGCCAGTGTCTCTTCGAATGGCTGTTCGCCCTCGGGAACGACCCTGTTTCTGAACCACCGACGCCGGTAGTGACGCACCTCATTAAAGAGAATCTTGAAGAGCCATGCCCGGCAGTTGGTTCCCGGTTCGAACCGGTGGAAAGACTTCCAGGCCTGCAAATATACGTTCTGCACCAGGTCCTGCGCTTCGCCACGATCGCGCACGAGATGGACGGCCGTACGATACAGATCGTTCAGATGCGGAACAGCAGCTGCCTCGAACTCTCCCGCCTGGGCGTTCTTTCGGAAAAGCACAGTCGCTCGACTCCCTGTAATTCCTATCAGCCGCTCACGGGTCCGGCCTCAACCTTGCCGCAACCTGAAAAACAGTAGTGCATTCAAGATATAAAAGCCCGGCCGTAAGCCAAATATTCCCAGAAACGGTTTTTTGTCGGGAGGCAGGGAAACGAACGGATTTTCTTGCGTCACCGGGCTACGGGAATTCCCATCTTCCAGACGCCTGTCACCCTGGTGGAATCGCCAAGCACTGAAATATTTTCGAGCGGATCGGCATCAAGAGTAATCACGTCGGCATCGTAGCCGGGAGCCAGCAGGCCGGATTGCGGCGCCTGGGGACCGAGGGTGGCGGGACCGTTGGCGGTGGCGGCTTCGATGGCCTGCAGCGGCGTCATCCCGGCTTTCACGAGGTTCGCGGCTTCCAGGCCGTTTTTCCCCCACATGGCGGGACCGCTCACGAAGATGTCGGTGCCGGCCGCGATTTTCACGCCGCAGCGGATGGCAATTTTGATCGCCTCCAGGTGGCGTTCGGCGAGCGCGTTGAGTTTGCGGAAGGCATAGTCGGGCATGGAGCCTTTCATGGCCATCAGCCCCTCGACCACGAACCGTGTGGGAACCAGCATGACGCCGTGTTTCGCCATGAAATCGGCGCCCTCCTCGTCCAGATAGGAGCCATGCTCGATCGTCTTCACACCGGTACGGAGCGCCGCCATGATCCCCGGCTTCCCGTGGCAGTGCGCCGCGACGATACGATCGGCACGGGCAGCCTCTTCGACGATGGCGCGCATCTCCTCGTCGCTGAACTGCTGATGGATGGGATGATCCACCTCGCTCATAACTCCACCTGAGGCGCAAATCTTGATGAGCTTCGCGCCGAGCCGAAGCTGACGCCGGACCTGATAGAGACAGGACGGCACGCCGTCGCAGAGCGCGAGCAACGACGAGGCGCCTTCGGCCGAGTGAAGCACGTCGAGGGGGAAGGCGTGAATGTCCGCATGGCCGCCGGTCATGCTCAGGACTGCTCCGGCAGCATAGATATGGGGGCCGGGGATCGACCCTTCCGCGATCGCCCGGCTGAGGAAGATGCCCAGCCCACCGACTTCACGTATGGATGTCACTCCCGCGATCAATGCCCGCTCCGCATCCTTGACGGACCGCGCCGTGGCAACGGGAATCGCCTCTGAAACGAGCACCGAAAGATCCGGACGAGTCATTCCGAAAAAGTGCGCATGGCAATCCCAGAGACCGGGCATCACGACTTTCGCCTCGGTTACTGTTGCGCCAGGAGTCGAGGGCGCTTTCGCGGAAGGTCCCGCATAAGTTACTTTTCCGTTCTCCATGATCACGCAGCCGTGCTCGATGGGTTCGCCTCGTCCGGGAATCAGCCGGTTCGCTTCAATTCGGGTTAATTGGATTTTCATATAAACCGCTTCTGACGGCATACTACCGGATCAGGAGAGGCAATGCACCTTGAGGAGGGGACAATGTCGGCACGCGTTCGCGCAAGATCGATTCGAATTCTGCTCTATCTTATCTTAGTGGCGGGTCTGGCCCGTCAAGCCAATGCCCAAAACCTGGTCGAATACAGCTCGGAAGCCAGATTCCAGCTGGACCTGCACGTCCCGGATGCTGTGCTGGCCACGTTTCTACCGAAGGGCTGGACACCCAATATTGCCGCGCAGGGCGCCGCCAAGGATTGCAATCTTCGCGCGGTGTTCATCGATCGTGTGACGATCAACGGGCCGGACGGGAAACCGGTGGGCAAGGGATCGAACCGCCTGGTATATCTGGTGGCTCCGGTCAAGGACCCGTCCGGCGCGACGGCGCAGCTGGTGATCGGCGGGCTGAGCGAAGATCCGGGCGACGCGCCGGGCCCATTCGGCAATTACCTTCATGCCGCCATGCATACCATGCAGCGGACGACCTCCGACACCGCCGGCGGAATTGCCGATTCCCAGGATTGGGTTTTCGCCGCCGCGACAGGTGAACGCCTTGAAATGCACATCAAGTATGAACGAGGCGTCGCGAACAAAACCAACCCGGCTGAAGTGAAGTTCTACTCGGCGAAAAACCCGGCTTTCTACCAGATTTCGAAGCAGGAGCAGGTGCTGGATATCCTGCGGAATGCCACAACCAATCCGCCCGACCGGGTAAAAGAGTTCTCATTCAAGGCCGGCGGCGGCAGCTATGCGAAGCTCTTAGACGGCAGCGAAAAGCTGCTGAGCTGGGACAACATCCTCTGGATTAATCGATCCGTCAGCGTGCCGTGATAATGGACTAAGACGTAATTCAAATTGCATCATTGCAAGTTTCTTCATTTCTTCAATTGAAGAAATGAAGAAACTTGCAATGATGCAATGATCCAATAGTGCTTAAATCTGTTTCCCGCCCAGAACCGTCATGCTCGGAAAGAGTCTCTGGCGGCCCATCCGTTTGTTCCCGTAATTATCAACAAACTCGAACATTCCTCCCCGAAGCTCGAGGATGGCCACATCCGCCGGCGCCCCCACGTTTAGAGTGCCGCGGCCGCGAAACACCGGAAAAACGCGCGCGGGGTTGACTGTGGCGCGCGCGATGACCTGATCGAGCGGCATGCCCGGGATCAGAAACTTGGACATCACGTTCGGGAAGTTGATGACCTGTGCGGTCCGCGCCTCCACCGTCCAGTCGGTGGAAAACGTGTCCGGGAGAAAACGTTCGCGTAAAACGCTGTCGACAACATCCCATCGCAAGTGGCCGGTGCGGCCATTGCCGAGATCGAAGAACACACCGCGGCGCCGCGCTGCGATGACTTCAGGCAGTATGCGTCCGTTCTCATCAATGATGCTGTTGGGCGGAGGCGCGAACATGTGCGTCACGACATCGCCCGGCTTGAGAAGCGCGAGCAGCCTGGGCAGCGGCGTCATCGTCTGCCCCATGTGGATCATTACCGGAATCCTGTAAGCGGTGGCGGTTTCCTGGGCGCGCCGGAGCACTTCATAATCATTCGGGCCGGCGACGTCGCGTGAAAGCCGCGCCTTGATGCCGGCAATCATGCCGCGGTTCTTTTCGATCGCCGCGCGAAGAAGCGCGACGTCCGCACGATTGAGATCCATCGTATCGCCTTCGGGCAGAATGCCTGCCCGGCCGATGTTGATCAAAACCTTCGCGGCCTGCGGGGCCGACTTCGCTACAGCGATCGTATCCTCGATGTGGTCTGCGCCCTGCGAGCCGGCATCGATCCAGCCTGTCACGCCGTCCGCGAGGCAAAGCCCCGGGCCTTCTTTGGTACGCGCCGCATGAGTATGGATATCGATCAGACCGGGAACGACCAGCTTGCCCTTCGCATCGATGATCTTCGCTGCATCCGAGTTCAGGTTGGCTCCGACCGCCGCGATCCGATCACCGGCGATGGCAACGTCACGGACGCCGTCGATTTTCCGCGACGGATCGATCACGCGGCCGCCTTTGATGATGAGATCGTATTTCGCTGCCGCGGATCCCAGGGCGACGGGCAGTCGGGCCAGCATCCCGGCCCCTGCCGCTGTGAAGACAAATTGCCGCCTATTCATGATTGGCAAACCTATCACAGTTCCGGTATTGTTCCCTTCTTCCATAAAAAGAGGACCCAATGTTGCAATTATTTCTACTTGCCTTCCTGGCGATGTTTCCTGCGCCGGCCGCGCAGACACCAAAAGCGCAGCCACCGAAAACCGTCCGTCTATACGTGTTCGATTGCGGGACGCTGGATATTCCGGACACTTCACCGTACCGGTTCAAAAAGGAAGAACTGGCGACGAAGGACATGTCCGCGCCGTGTTTCCTGGTGGCGCATCCGATGGGCACGTTGATGTGGGATGCCGGCCCGGTTCCGGATAGCGCTTTCAAGCCGGGCGGCGGGCCGGGAACCATGCGGTATGCGACGGCGAAGAAGACCCTGACGTCGCAACTGGCGGAGATCGGATATGCCCCCGGGGACATCACGTATCTCTCCATCTCGCATTTCCACTGGGATCATGTGGGAAACGGCAACCTTTTCGCCCGTTCAACATGGCTGGTACGTCCGCTCGAACGCGATATCATGATTATGGATCCTCCGTCACCCCGGACGGAGCCTCAGAATTACAGCGCGCTCAGGAACAGCAAAACGGTGATTGTCACCAGAAGCGATTACGATGTCTTCGGCGATGGAACGGTGGTCCTGAAGTCGGCGCCGGGACATTCGCCGGATCACCAGGTGCTGTTTCTGAAACTGGAGAACACCGGGCCGGTGGTCCTGAGCGGGGACCTCTATCACTATCCGGAGGAGCGCAAACTGAAGAAGATTCCGACCACGGAATTCAATGCGGCGCAGACGGTCAAGTCGAGGGCGGCGATCGAGGATTTCCTGAAAAAGTCGAAAGCCCAGCTGTGGATTCAGCATGACCTGATCGCGAACGCCAAGCTTAAGAAGTCGCCGGCATATTACGACTGAGGCGACGTCTTCCAAAAAATGCTTGTTCCCGTGGAGTACGGGCGATAGAAATAACTTCATGATGATTACGTTCAAAAGACCCGATGGAAAAGAGTGCTCCGGCTTTTATGTGGAGCCGAATACCGGAAATCATGCTCCCGCAGTTGTTGTGATTCAGGAATGGTGGGGACTGAACGACCAGATCAAAGGAGTGGCGGATCAGCTCGCGGCAAGCGGCTATCGCGCGCTCGTGCCCGACCTTTATCGCGGCAAGCTGGGCCTCGACGCGAAGGAAGCGGAACATCTGATGACCAATCTGGATTTCGCCGACGCGGCCACACAGGACATTCGCGGCGCGGTGCAGTATCTGAAGGAACACAGTTCGAAAGCCGGAGTGACCGGTTTCTGCATGGGAGGCGCGCTGACGATTCTTTCCGCCGTCAACGTCCCTGAAAGCGATGCCGTCGTTTCGTGGTACGGATGCCCGCCCCTCGACTACGTCGATGCTTCAAAGATCAAGGCCCCGTTGATGGGTCACTGGGCGTTGGACGATACGTTCTTCCCGATCAGCCAAGTCGACGGCCTCGAACAGAAACTCAAAGAGGCCGGCGTGAAGTACGAAGGCCACCGCTACAAAGCCAAACATGCCTTCGCCAATGAAACGAACGAAGATCCATCCGCACCGATTGCCTACAATGCCGCCGCAGCTGAAGCCGCCTGGGGGCGAACGCTGGAGTTTTTCGACCGGTACCTGCGCTGAAAGCGGGGAATAGCCACACAGATTTAACAAAATCGCCGTTCAATCCGTCTCTCCAAGCTTGCATACTGGGCTCGGATGTTGCGGAAAATCATACTGATGATCGCGGCAGCGGCGGGATTGCAACAGACTCCGCCGCAAGCGCCGTTACGGGTCAATGTCGATCTGGTGAACGTGTCGTTCACCGTCACCGATCGCACCGGCCGTTTTGTGTCCAGCCTTAAGCAAGACGACTTCACGCTCGAAGAGGACGGGAAGCCGCAGGAAATCCAGCGCTTCAGCCATGAGAACGAGAGACCACTCACGATCGGCCTTTTAATCGACAAGAGCCTGAGCGTGAGTCGTGTCCTGCCCGACGAAAAAGCCGCGGCAACCTCGTTTCTGGATACGACGCTGAAAACGGGCGACCTCGCCATGGTCATCAGTTTTGACCGCTCCGTCACGCTGGAAGAGGACTTCACCGAAAATAAGAGCCGGCTTCGGACCGCCATCAACGGGCTGACGGTTGGAAACGGCACCGCTGTCTATGACGCGATCTACCTTGCCTGCAAAGAGCAGTTTCCGAAAGAGGGCGGCCGCAAGGCGATCATTCTCATCACCGACGGCCAGGACACGATCAGCAAAGTGCAACTGAGCGGAGCGCTC
This sequence comes from Terriglobia bacterium, assembly GCA_036496425.1. NCBI lineage: Bacteria > Pseudomonadati > Acidobacteriota > Terriglobia > Terriglobia bacterium. The sequence goes on from DASXLG010000240.1 coordinate 27,138, forward strand.
GTCGCCGCGCATCAGAGCGATGCCGTGATCTATTCGATATCTAACCGAGTCGGCGGATTTTTCGGTAACCGCGGGAGCGGCAACCCGGAAACGTTGAAGCGCTTTTCACTCGAAACCGGCGGAACGGTTTTTTTCGTCGGCGGACGCAGCGACCTCACGGAAGTCTTCTCCGAAATTTCCGACGAGCTGCGGAGCCAATACAGCCTCGGTTATGTTTCAACGAATACTACCCGCGATAACAGATACAGGCAGATTCGCATCGTCCCGAAAGATCCCACTTATAAGGTGAAGGCCCGGGAGGGCTACTACGCGCCAGGAAGCTAATTCCGCACGATAACCTGCGCGTCGAGCTCGTCGCTGTGTGGCCGGTGGATGGCAGTGATCGTGACGTGATCGCCCGATTTCAAGTCGGAGAATTGAAGAGGGTTGGAAAGCCCTTTCACCCTCGTGGCATCGGAAACAAAAACTTTCACTTCCTTGGAATTGTCGGACGCCGCATTCGGAAACGGAGTTCTTCCCGGGAATCCGCCGCCCCGGCCGCGCCGGCCGCCGCCCCGGCCCGGATACGGAGCATTCTGCACCGGACGCCGGGCGCCATCCCCGGCATCCATCGTGAATTTGAACTGAAAAGTTTTGTGCTTGGTATCGATTTTTTCGACGCGCCCGGTCGTGACGAGCTTTATGGAATCCGTATCATCGGCGGCGATCGTCCAGATTTCTGCCAGGGATAAGGTAATCGTAAAAGCGAGAATGGCACAAAGCCTGTGCATCCAGATTTTTATATACGAGATGAGCCCACTTCACAAGGTAGAATGGCGCCGAGGTGGGGCATGAGAGCGCTCCTGACAACCGGGTTGTTGATTTGCATCGTGGCTGCAGCGGTGTTTGCCCTGCCGGTTTCCTCGGATCTGCAGACCTTCCTGAAAGACCGGCTGGCATTCACGCCGCTCGAACTCGGCCAGCTGGATCACGGGCAGATTGTCGTCAAACTGCCGCCGACAATGGAACAGCGGGAAGTGGCGGCATTTGCCATCATGCAGCTTCGCGTTCCGGCGGACTACTACATCAGCAAGTTTCAGGACATCGTCAATTTTAAAAAGAGCGATAACGTTCTGGAGATTGGAAAGTTCAGCAATCCGCCGAAACTGGAAGACATGGCCGATCTGTCGCTCGATGCGGCCGACATCGAAGCCATCCGGCAATGCCACCTCAACAAATGCGATGTGAAGATGCCGGCGTATTTCATCGAGGAGTTCATGACCGACCTCGACTGGAAAGCGCCGAATTACCGCGAACGCGCCAACGCGGTGATGCGGCAGAAATTGCTGCAGTACCTCAAAGGGTATTTGCAGGGCGGCAACGCCGCGCTCGCGGAGTATCGCGACAAATCCTACCGGCTGCGCCTGGTCGATGAATTTCATTCTCTGCTTCAGCCGGCGCCTTACACGTATGGCTATACGCCGGAGTTTCAAACCTATCTGGAAGCGTTCCCCCGCTCGCGCCCGAAAGACTCGCAGGACTTTATCTACTGGTCGAAGGAGAAGTTCGGCCTGAAGCCCGTGATCAGCATCACGCATGTCATCATCTACAAGCGGGTCCGGCCGGAAGCAACCGACGTCCTGATCGCATCGAAGGGAATCTATGCCAGCCATTACTTCGAGGCATCGCTCGGTCTGACGGCGCTGGTCCACGGGCCTGGATCGGACCTTTCGCACTCCTACCTGATCTATCTCAATCGTTCCAGAGCCGACGGCCTGCGCGGCCCGCTGTCGGGTATGAAACGGGCGCTGATCAGCAGCAGCCTGCGGGACGGAGCCAAGAAGAATATGGAATTGGTCCGGCAGCGGTTGGAGTCGCAGTACCACCCGTAAGTGAGATCTATTGCAACATTGCAATAGATCTCCCGTGCTAAACTGCCCAGATGCCATATCCAGAAATGCTCGTTAAACCTATGCGTGAGGACCTGACGCGTTTCGGCGTCGAGGAGACCCGCACGCCTGAAGAAGTCGACCAGGTTATCCGGAACACCAAAGGCACCGTCATGGTCGTCGTGAATTCGGTCTGCGGCTGTGCCGCCGGGCTCGCACGGCCTGCAATCGGCATGGCTCTCAAGCATGCGGCCGTGCCGGACAAAGTAGTGACCGTCTTCGCCGGCGCGGACGTCGCCGCCACCGATCGGGCCCGAAGTTATTTCAAGGGCTACTTTCCATCTTCGCCGTCGGTCGGGATCCTGCAGAACGGGCAGATCGTATTCATGCTCGAACGGCATCAGATCGAAGGCCGGGATCCCAACTCCATTGCCAAGGATCTGACCGAGGCTTTCGACCGGTTCTGCGTACCGACCGTCCAAAGATAAAAAAGGGCGCGGATTCCGTGTAATCCGCGCCTTTTTTGTATAAACTTCATCCACTTATGCGCGCCAAGAATCTGGGTCTGTTCCTGGGGGTATTCCTCTGCAGTCTCAACGGGTTCGCTGCCGGAGGCGATGCGCGTCTTGCCGATGCGGTGATGAAATCCGACCGGAGTACCGTCCGGTCTCTGCTCCAGCAGAAAATCGACGTCAACGCCGCCCAGGCCGACGGGATGACCGCGCTTCATTGGGCGGTGCGCTCGGACGACGCCGATCTGGCTCAACTCCTGATCCGATCCGGCGCAAAGGCCGATACCGTCACTCGTTATGGAGTGACGCCTCTCTACCTCGCATGCGTGAACGGCAATGCAGCGATGATCGACATTCTGCTGCGGGCCGGCGCGGATGCGAATTCCGCGAACCCCGGCGGAGAGACCGCGCTGATGACCGCTTCGCGGACCGGCAAAGCCGACGCGGTAAAATTGCTGCTGGATCGTGGCGCGGATATCAATGCCAGGGAGAGCGTCCGCGGCCAGACGGCCCTCATGTGGGCGGTTCTCGAAAATCATCCCGATGTCGTGAAACTGCTTCTGGATCATGCCGCGGATATCAATGCTCAAAGCACCGTCGTCATTCCAGACGGCACCACCGGTACTCCGCAAGCCACATCCGCCGACATTGGCGCGCACGGGCCGGGAATTTATCGGTCCCGGGCCGTGCCAAGTCCTTCGGGCGGCATGACGGCTCTGCTGTTCGCCGCCCGCGACGGCAATCTCGAAATGGCCCGGATTCTCGTCGATGCGAAAGCAGATCTGGAAAAGCCGGCTGCCAACGGCACGCATCCCCTGGTTGCGGCAATCACGAACAATCATATCGAGCTTGCGCTGTTCCTGCTCGACAAAGGCGCCGATCCGAACGCCGCCGACAACTTCTATAAGCGGACACCCCTGTTTGCCGCCGTCGAAATGCGCAATCCGGACTTTACCCGCGACACGCCGCCGCCGCTTCCCGACAAACGCGATCCGATGGATTTGATCAAAGCGCTTCTTGCAAAAAACGCAGCTCCTAACGCCCGAGTCAACACCACGCCGTTCCGCGGGTTCTATCAGGTGAGCGCCAACTGGGCGAACTTTGACGGCCAGACCGCGTTCATTCGGGCCGCCCTCAATGGCGACGTCACACTGATGCGCCTGCTCCTGCAACACGGCGCCGATCCCAACATGGCAACGAACGATGGCTCCACAGCCCTGATGGCTGCAGCCGGAATCAATTGGGTCGTAGCCCAGACCTACAGCCGGCCGGACGGCGAATATCTGGAAGCCGCGAAGCTCTGTCTCGAAAAAGGTGCGGATGTGAATGCCGTGAACTCGCAAGGGTTCACCGCAATGCACGGCGCAACCAATCGCGGCTTCGACGCGATGGTAAAACTGCTCGCCGAGCACGGTTCCAAGTTGGATGTAAAAGACAAGCAGGGGCGTACACCGATGACCTTCGCGGAGGGTGTGTTCCTTGCGGTTCAACCCCCGGTCCGAAAGCCGTCGACGATTGCGCTCCTTCAAGAGCTCATGGGTGCAAAATGAAAAAGGGTCTCCTTTTGTGCCTTTTGTGGCTCATTTTCCCGCTGCTCATGGAGGCGCAGGGCCCGCAACAACAGCTCGTGACCAAGTACTGCGTGGGCTGCCACAACGACCGGGCAAAAACCGGCGGCCTCTCGCTCGAAAAACTCGACGCCGATCACCCTTATGAAAACGCGGAGACCTGGGAAAAAGCCATCCGCAAATTGCGCGCCGGTCTGATGCCTCCGAGCGGAGCGCAACGGCCCGACCGCGCAACGCTCGAAGCATTCCGCGGCACGCTCGAGAACGCGATCGATACGGCATCACTGCAGCACAAGAACCCGGGAGTGACGGCGCTGCACCGGCTGAACCGGACGGAATATGCGAACGCCGTCCGCGATCTGATCGATGTCGACGTCGATGTTTCCACCATCCTTCCGGCCGACGATTCCAGTGAAGGCTTGGACAACATCGCCGATGTGCTTGGAACGTCACCGGCTTTGATCGAACGATACGTTTCTGCAGCGGCAAAGATCAGCCGGCTGGCTGTGGGTGACACCGGCATCGGCCCGCTCTCGACAACCTATAAAGTTCGCGGCGATCTCACCCAGGACAATCACATCGAAGGCCTGCCGATCGGAACGCGCGGCGGCATTATCATTCGTCACAACTTTCCGGTCGACGGCGAATACCAGTTCAAATTTTCATTGCTCAAGGTGAACTTCGGACCGCAGTACGGCGGCGCCGCCAAGGGCGAACAACTCGAGATGAGCGTGAACGGCGCGCGGGTCGCGCTGATGGATCTCAGGTCCGCCCCGTACTACTACATTCGCGGCGGCGCGCAAGGCGGACCGGCAACTCCCCTCGAAATCCGGTTGCCAGTGAGGGCCGGGCCACAGACGATCATCGTCACATTTATCAAGAAGACAGCAGCGGGTGTTGATGACCTGTTCCAGCGCTATGAGGCATCGACGGCCGATCTCCAGACCGGTGTGCAATTCGGATATACAACCGTTCCCCATCTGGCGGGCGTCGAGATCCTCGGTCCCTACAACATTCTCGGGCCGGGCGAGACACCGAGCCGGAAGCGTATTTTCGTATGCCACCCGTCGTCTGCCGCCGAAGAGCCGGCTTGTGCCAGGAAAATCATTTCCACGGTGGCGCGGCGCGCGTACCGGCGGCCGGTTACAGATGCAGACGTCGAGCCCCTGCTAAATTTCTACCGTCAGGGCCGCAAAGACGGACCTTTCGATAAAGGCGTCGAGATGGCGCTGCGCCGGATTCTGGCCGACCCGCAGTTCGTATTCCGGTTCGAGCGTGATGCCGCAAATGTGCAGGCAGGCGCACCGCACCGGGTGTCGGATCTCGAACTGGCGTCGCGGCTCTCGTTCTTCCTGTGGAGCAGCATCCCGGACGATGAACTCCTGAGCGTTGCCGAGCAAGGCAGACTGAAGGACCCCCAGGTTCTGCAGCAGCAGGTCCGGCGCATGTTGAAGGATCCGAAGTCCGGGGCGCTGGTGACGAACTTCTCCGGACAATGGCTTTACCTGCGCGAATTGAAGAACCGGAATCCCGACCTGATCATGTATCCGGATTTCGACGACAATCTGCGGCAGTCCTTCCAGCGCGAGACGGAGATGCTTTTTGAAAGCATCGTGCGCGAAGACCGCAGCGTTTTCGATGTCCTGAATGCCGACTATACGTTCCTGAACGAGCGGCTTGCGAAACACTACGGAATTCCGAATGTCTATGGCAGCGACTTCCGCCGCGTCACGGTCCCGGACAACCGCCGCGGACTGCTGGGCCAGGGGAGCTTCCTGACCATCACGTCGAACCCGAACCGGACATCGCCCGTCACTCGCGGTTCGTGGATCCTGGAAAATCTTCTTGGCAGTCCGCCTCCGTCTCCGCCCCCGAACGTGCCGCCGTTGCCTGAAAACACCAACGGTCAGGGAGTTTCAACGGTTCCGACTTCGGTCCGCGAGAGAATGACGGCGCACCGGGCGAATCAGCCGTGCAAAGGGTGCCACCAATTGATGGATCCCATCGGGCTTGCGCTGGAAAACTTCGACGGCGTCGGCCGCTGGCGCGCGGAGGATTCCGGAAGCAAAATCGATCCTTCCGGCCAGCTGGTCGACGGCACACCGATCGACGGCGTCGCGACGCTGCGCAGCGCCATCCTCAGCCGTCCGGACGCCTTCGTTCAGACCATGACCGAGAAACTGCTGATGTATGCCGTAGGCCGCCCCGCGCACTATTACGACATGCCGGCGATACGCAAAATTACCCACGACGCCGGACGCAATAATTATCGATTTTCGGCGATTGTTACCGGTATCGTGAACAGCGAGCCCTTTCAGATGAGAGTCAAGAAAGCGGAGGAGACCCCATAATGTTCATCACCAAGAAGCATCTTTCCCGCAGAACATTTCTTCATGGCGCAGGTGTCACCGTGGCGCTGCCCTTCCTGGAGTCCATGGTAGGGGCGCAAACCGCACTCCAGAACTCGGCGGCGGCGCCGAAGACGCGGCTGGGCTGCTTCTATGTTCCGCACGGCGCCACCATGTACAAGTGGACGCCCGCAACGGAGGGTAAAGACTTTCAATTCTCCGAAACGCTCAGCCCGCTCGAAAAATATCGTGATCGTCTGTGTGTGATCAGCAACCTGGCGCATCAGGCGGCAACGGGAGCGGACGCCGGAGCCGAGCACGCGCGCTCCGCCGCCATCTTCCTCAGCGGAGGCCAGCCGCAAAAAAATTCCGTCCGGGTCGGGGTAACGGTGGATCAGATTGCCGCAGGACGTATCGGCCAGGACACGCCGCTGCCTTCGATCGAGCTTGCGATCGAAGACGTCAGCTTGAGCTGCGGCGCCGGCTACGGCTGCGCCTACTTCAACACGATTGCCTGGCGCACGCCGACAGTCCCGCTGCCGATGGAAAACAGCCCGCAGGTCGTATTCGAAAAGCTTTTCGGCGACGGCGGAACCACGGAACAACGCCTGGCGCGCAAACGCGAGGACCGCAGTATTCTGGACGCGATCATGGAAGAGACCGCCGGCCTGAAGAAGGACCTGCCGTCATCCGATCGCGCCCGCGTCGACGGCTATCTGGACGACATCCGGGAAATCGAACGGCGGATCAAAACCGTTCTGGATAAGAATGCTCAGGACGGCGGCGGGCAAAACGTGCCGGACGCGCCTGTCGGAACGCCCGAAGCCTTCGAAGATCACATCAAGTTGATGTTCGACCTCCTCGCGCTGGCCTACCAGAGTGACATTACCCGCGTCGCGACTTTGATGTACGCGAAAGATCTCAGCCCCGCCAGTTATCCGGCCAGCGGGAACCGGGGCGGCTTCCACGGCTCGTCGCATCACGCTAACGTGAAAGCGAACATGGATTCGTTCGCTCTGATCAACAAGTATCACGTGCAGATGCTGGCCTACTTCATCGATAAACTGTCGAAGACGCCCGACGGCGATGGGAACCTTCTCGACCACTCGATGATTCTTTACGGCAGCAGCATGAGTAACGGTAACCAGCACGATCACGACCCGCTGCCGATCGTGTTGCTCGGCGGCGCTTCCGGAAAGCTTCAAGGCAATCGCCATATCGTGACGCCGGCACACACACCCATGTCGAATCTGCTCCTGAGCATGCTCGATAAGCTGGGCGTCCAGAGAGACGCTTTCGGCAACAGCACTGGGCGGCTCGAAATCTGATTTCCCCGGCGGGTGATCACATGGCGGAACGAGATCATCTGATTCTGACGGCCACCGGTCCCGACCGGGTCGGCCTCGTCCAGCAGCTGTCCCGGTTCATTTCGAACCACGGCTGCAACATCGAAGACAGCAAGCTGGCTGTCTTCTGCGGCGAGTTCGCCATCATCCTTCTGATCACCGGCGAAAGCGCCAGCCTTGCGACGATCTCGCAGAATCGCCAACAAATCGAAACGGAGAGCGGCCTCGAGGTGAAGACCAGGACGCCCTCCGCGAGCAAGCCTTCCGAGTTTTTACTGCCCTACAAGCTGGTGGCTTCCTGCATGGACCATCCCGGGATCGTCTACCAGATCAGCGGATTGTTGAGCGGGCTGGGCATCAATATTCAATCGCTGGAAACGACCACATACCCGGCTCCGGTCAGCGGCGCGCCCCTGTTTCGACTCGAAGCCCAACTCGCCGTACCGGCGCGCATGAATATCAACGACCTCCGCGAGCGTCTGGACCAGCTGCAGCGTGATGAAAACATCGATATCGAGTTGACCACGCAGAAAAACTAGGTAGCCGTCCAGTTTCCTAGCGCATCGATCCAGCGTTTGGCGTCATCCCGCGCCTGAGCCAATTCGCGTTCGCCCTGCGGCGTGATGGTAAAGCTGCGGTCGTTTTCCGAGAGGAACTTCCTCTGGACAAGGCGGTGAACAGTGGACCGTATTTCCGGCAACCCGTATCGGCTGGAACTGAGTTCCATGGCCTTTTCCGCAATGTTGTCGAGGTCGCCGGCGGGCACGAGCAAAACCGCGGCCAACACCAGGGGTTCGAGGGCTCCAGGCCACGGTGGTGGGCCTTCATTTTCCCTCCGTTCCGCGAGCTCTGCCTGCAACTCCCGGATATCATTACGCAATTGTTCCCGCCTGCGGCCCTGTTCTTCGAGCCGGGGAAGCAATTCCTGAAGCCGCCGCCGGAGCTCTTCTTTTTTGTCGTTCATATCATCCTCACAAGATTTCTTCGAGTTTGGCGCGATTTCGTGTCAGGATCGACGACACCGTTCCGCGCTTCATATCGAACTCTTTGGCAATTTCCTCAGCGCTGAGTCCGTCGCGAAAGTGCATGATCAGCATCTCCACGATCGCCGGGTCCAATTGCTCCAGAGCCGCCTCCAGCCGCGCGTTCGCTACATGCCGCAGATCCGGACGCGTGCTGTTATCCATAAATTCCGGACCGGCATGCTTGGGCTTCGGGATGCGGTCTGCCTGCTTGCGCCTTCTCGCGCGCAACAGGCTGATGGATTCGCGCATGGCCGAGCGGCGCAGGTATCCTCCCGGGTTGTCGCGGATTCCTTCGAAGGGTTCCCGATGGAGTAGCCGCACAAAAACGGTTTGCGCCACATCCTCCGCATCGTAGTCGTTGCCGGTGACCCGGCGCGCCGAGCGTTGCACCATCTCACCGTGATCGACACAGTACTGCTCGATCAGCTTCCACCAATCCGCGAGTTCCATAGTCTGGGTAACCGGTTGAGTATTATTCATATGGTTTGCCGGCATACTCTCCCGGAAAGGGAGAGTATGCCGGCCCTCGCTGCTAGCGGGCCATACGAGTGGCGTTGCCGTCCCAATCCGACCACCCGGTCTTGCTCAGAACACGGACTTCAAACTGATAGACCGTGCCGGGGGTCAGACTGGAAACGGTTGCCGGGGGCTGCGTCGACGGAACCAGAGAACTGGTCCACGCCGGCGCCGCCGTCGCAGAGGCGCCTGTCGCTACCGGAGCCCAGCGCACTTCATAGCTGAGCGCTCCGGCAACGGCCAGAAGCCATACCAGCAACACACCGCTGTTCGGTCCTTCCGTGATCTTCCGGATGAACTGGGACAACGGCGGAGTCGCCGTGCGGACTTTCGAGACGGCCTGGAAGCCGCTCGAACTGAAGATCGTCACATCGTCCTTGCAGGCCGACTCGACATAGTGCGCGAGTTGCCGCAGGATCTGGATCAGAACTTCCCCCTGATGGTTGCGTTCGGTCAGCACCTTCTTGCCTCCATCCAGGGCCGCTGCGAGTAGCGTGTTGAACGTGTCGATCGCCGTCTTGAAGGTCGGCATATCGACCATGGGATTGGGATAAGCGGCATTGCCGTTCATCCCGTTGTAGACGGAGCAGGCGAAGGTGTAAAGCACCGCCGGCACCGCCTTAACGAACGTGAGAGACGCTTTAATGGGCGTCACTTTTGTTGGACTCGTCATACTGTCTGTCTTTCTACGGGAATTACGTCCCGTTCGGTTAATGGTTAACGGTTTATCCGGCATCCACAAATCGTGCCGGGGTGACCCGAAGCTTTTCGCCCCGGGGAGCCGCTGTCAATCAGCGGCTCTACTGGTATAACGCTCCAGAAGTCCGGTTTGCTGCAATCCGCGAAAATATTTTTTCGGCTGGACCGAAATTCTTGCGAGGATATGCGAAACAAGGCAGAGTGACGATCTATGGGAAGCGGAAGGGCAACCGGGTGCTTGACTATGCTGTGCATGCGGCATGCAATAGGAGACATGATGGGCTTGATCTACACCAAGATCTTTTTAGGCAATCCTTGGGAGACAGAGTTGAAGCAGCTTGAAGTCGAAGCGCTCGTCGATACGGGTTCGATGCTGCTCTGCATTCCGGAGCATGTGGCGCTGCAGTTAAGACTGAACACGGCTGAAGAACGGGAAGTCACAATCGCCGATGGTTCGATAAGGCTTTGCCGATACGTTGGGCCGATCGAAGTCCGATTTGACGGGAGAACGTGTTTTGCCGGGGCGTTGATTTTGGGTGATCGCGTTTTGTTGGGCGCCGGGCCGATGGAAGACATAAATTTGGTGATCAATCCACTCACGCGGACCGTCCAACCGAATCCAAAGAGTCCGAATATTCCTTCCACCATAGTTATGGCGTCCTGGTCGGACGGCCGGTCTTCGTAGGAAGCGATGTCGTACGCTCCCTCGTAATTGAGATCTTTCCTATAAGTACTCCTGATCTTCTTCGCCGATGGCGGACTCCATGCCTTCGGCTTCATCCATAGCTTGCATCGCCGCCTGAGCGATCTCTTCGTCTTTGGATATGGATAAGTCGACCAAGGCAGGCCCGGCCTCTTCCGGACTGACGTAAGCCGCGGCACTGATTGCGGCCAGCAGCAGCCGCCGGGGTGTGGTTCGCGAGGCCAGCAGTCCTTCGATATGCGGCCAGGCCTCGCTGACTTCGTGTGCGGCGGCTGCCTTGATCGCCTGATAGTGGATCTCCTCGTTGTCGCTATTCAGCGATTGAAGGATTTCTTCCTCGAATCCTGGAACATAGCGCATCGCAAACACAGCGGTGAGCTTCCAATCCTTGTCGGCGCCACCATAGGCTGTACGAATTGCTTCGGCGTGCCAGTCGGCGTCAGCGCGTACGGAGGCTTCGAGGACGTGTCGCCGGACAAGTTTGCGCGCCGACTCATCCTTATATAAACCATGCAATGTGGCCTTATATAAACCATGCAATGTGGCCTTGATCTTCTCGAAGGTTTCCTCCGTAATCGGCGGGTTTTCGCCGATGTCTTCCAGGAAGGGGTCGTCGAATCCGTCCATCTCCGTCTGTTCGAGCACCGGCCCGAGCGCGATTGCGGCGGTCGCGCGCATTTCATCGGATTCCGTCGAATTGCTCACAATGCCGAGCAAGAGTTCGGCCATCTCGTCATCCATGACCACGAGTTCGCCAGAGAGCTCGGCGGCGATCCTCCGATCGGATGGCGGGCCGCTGCGCAAGGTTTGTTTCAGCAGGTCTGCCGCATTGTCGGGCCACTCCCATGGGGACGTATCTGCCAGCAATCGTATGTTCACAACATCAATTGTACTCAGTCAAAGTAGTGATGAGGCTGGAAACGTTAATGAAGGCTAAGCGATCGAGGAGGATAGGCGAAACAAGGCAGGGTGACGATCTATGGGACGAACCGGAAGGGCTGCCGGGCGCCTTATCAAATGCTTTCTCAAAATGAAAACTTTTCGCCAAAGGCGCCTCCCGCGGGAATTCATTCTTTTCTGTGGCATGACCACACGGCATCTGATAAAACATGTGGTACAGCCACAGGAGAGTAGATGAACGATAAACTGGATCTATTACAGGGCACGCTCGACCTCATGGTGTTGCGCACCCTTGCCGCGATGGGACCGCAGCATGGATACGGTGTCGCACGGCGGATCGAACAGATCAGCGGCGATACTGTGGTCCTCAATCAGGGAACAATTTATGCCGCCCTGGTGCGGCTGGTGCAGCGCAGGCTGATCAAGGCGGAGTGGGGCACCTCGGATAACAATCGGAAAGCCCGGTATTACTCCCTGACGCCGCGCGGCCGCAAACACCTTGAGGAACGGGCGGAGACGTGGCAGCGGCTGACATCCGTGATGGAACGTATTTTCCAGCAGGATCCGGAGGAATCGCAGAGATGATCTCATGGCTGTGCCGGCTATTCGCCCGGCTCCACGCTCTTTTTTTCCAGTCACGGCTGGATCGGCAACTCGATGAAGAGCTTAACATGCACATCGAGCTGCTTATCGAAGAGAACATTCAGCGCGGGATGAACCCGGAAACGGCGCGCCGCGAAGCCCGGCTCAAAGTCGGCAGCCGGGACGCCGCCAAAGAACTGCATCGCGATGCACGCGCGTTCCGCTTCGTCGATGATTTTCTTCAGGATGTGCGGTACTCGATGCGAGTGCTTGTCCGCAATCCGCTGTTCATCCTGCTCGCAGCGCTGTCGCTGGCGATCGGCATCGGCGCCGACACCACGGTCTTCTCCGTCGCGAACGCACTGCTTTTCCGCCGGCCCGCCGGTATCCGTGAACCGAATCGGCTTATCGACATCAGCCAGGCGAAACCCGGACGGATCGACGTACGCGAAGTTTCGTATCCGCAATACATCGATATTCAAGAACGCGCTTCGACTCTGGATGGCGTTTTTCTATATGAGCCCATGCCCAGACCGGTAAGTCTTTCCGGCCGCGATGGCGCCGAATCCATTTTCGCAACCACCGTCTCCGTAAATTATTTCGAGGTCCTCGGAGCGCAACCGGCCGCAGGACGGTTCTTCAACTCCAACGACAGCACGAACGGCCGCAGCGAACCGTTCGCAGTAATCAGCTATTCCCTGTGGCAACAGCACTTCAAGAGAGATACCGGAGCGATTGGTCAGACGATCAGGATCAACCATGAGGCATATGCCGTGCTGGGTGTTGCATCCGAAGGCTTCCAGGGCTCAAGCATTACGACTCCGGACGTCTGGCTTCCTGTCGGCGGAACTCCCCAGGATTCGCTGCGCCTCACAATGCGTGGAGTCGGGTGGGCACTCATGGGCGGCCGATTGAAACCGGGTGCGACAACCGCTCAAGCAGCGGCCGAGTTGAAGGCCATCGGAACGGCACTCGCCAACGACCACCCGAACGAGAAACGGGGTCTCGAACTCCGCGTGGCGGATCTTTCTCCAATTCCCGGAAATCTTGTGCTTCCCGTTACCGGGATATTCACTCTGATGATCGCATTCGTATCACTGGTCCTGGTCATCGCGTGTGCCAACCTCGCGGGAGTCCTGCTGTCGCGGGCAACTAAGAGACGCCGTGAAATCGCCGTCAGGCTTGCCATCGGCGCGGGACGCTACCGTCTGATCCGCCAACTCCTGACCGAAACACTGATGATCTTCAGCATCGGTGGAGTTGCCGGCCTCCTGCTGTCCCGCGGGCTGACGGCACTGCTGATCTCGCAACTTCCGAAGACCGGAATTCCGTTCCATCTCTCGACCGGTCTCGATGGCCGTGTGGCCGCGTTCACGCTCGGGCTGTCGCTGATTTCGGCTGTGCTGTGCGGACTGGCGCCGGCGCTTCAGTCATCGAAAACCGATGTCATTTCGACCCTGAAAAACGATGCCACGGCCACAACCCATCGTTCGCGCGCGCAGAACGTCTTTGTCATCGCCCAGGTTGCCTTCAGCATCATTCTGGTCGTTGCGGCAGGCTTATTTATTGGCGCGCTGCGGCGGATGATTTCGCTTGATCTGGGATACGATCCGCATAATGTGGAACTCGCGACCGTCGACCTCTCGATGGCCCAGTATGGTGAAACCGGGCGCCCTTTCATACGTGAACTGGACGAACGGATCCGGGCATTGCCCGGCGTGCAGGAGTCGACCATAGCGGCGCTGCTTCCAACAGATGCGGGCATCAGAATCGGCCTGCGGGATGTAAAGGCAGATTCGCCCCCGCCGGACCCCGACCAGCAGCCTTCGAGCGTGGCCTGGAATTTCGTGGGACCGGGCTACTTTTCAACCATGAAGATTCCCTTTCTCGACGGCCGCGACTTCGACGCGGGGGATCAAACCGAGTCTCAACCCGTTGCAATCGTGAGCGAGACGGCAGCCCGGAAGCTATGGCTCGGGAGGAACGCGATTGGCCAATACCTGCCGGCCGGCGTTCTGGCTTCGGAGGGCGTCAATGCCAGGGCTGCGCTCGTTGTTGGAGTCGTGCGCGACGTCAGATCCATGGGCCGCGACGCGCGGATCGCTCCGTTAATCTATCGGCCTCTGCAGCAGCAATACTTGCCCCGTGTGACGATCGCGGCCCGAACAACGCCGGGCCATCGGCTGGCAGGTGAGATCCGCGCCGCATTGTTTTCAATGAATCCAAATCTGCCGATTCTCACGTCGCAGACACTTGAGGAAGCGGCTGACGCGAATGTCGCGGGACAGCGTGGTGCAGCTTCGGTGACAGGCGGTCTTGGCCTTGTCGGCCTCCTGCTTGCGTCCATCGGTGTCTACGGCGTCACGGCATATACTGTTGCGCAACGCACGCGGGAGATCGGAATCCGCATGGCGCTGGGAGCGCAACGGAGCCAGGTCACGCGAATGGTGCTGCGCCAGGGAATGTCGGTGGTCGGAATCGGCTCAACCATCGGACTGGCTCTGGCGTTCATCGCAAGCCGGCTGCTTCAGGGCTCGATGCTGAATATTCCTCCAACGGATGTCGCAACATTCGCGGGAGCCGCCGCGCTCTTTATTGTGGTGGGACTGATTGCATGCTGCGTCCCGGTACATCGCGCAACCCGAATCGACGCCATGAGCGCCCTTCGCCACGAATGATGCAGGCATGAAACAGCCTGCCAGATTTTGCTGAACGTCCGGAATTGGCGCTGCCCCGATGGTTTTCCCATGGTGTAGTTCAGGTAAGCAGGATCGAACGTTCCGCGATTGGATTGCTGCTCTGCCTCTCCCGCGCGAATCCGGCTTCCTGGGTGTTCTGGATCTGCTCAAAGTTGCGCAACACGGTAAAGGCCGGGATATCTACCTTATTCGCTTCCACTACATTCCACCGAAGCGGTGTCGTAGCGAAATGAACTTGCGCGAGAAGGCAGTCCGCGTTATGAAGAGAATCGGGTTCGAAGCGAGCTGACGCTCGTGGTGGAGCCGGTGGTGATTGGCGTGGTCGGCGTCCCGGTGAGCGTGGGGTATGCTATTTCCTCGCAGAAATATTCGATATTGTCGGCGTTATACCACGCCCGCCGCGGACGCCTGGTGGCGAGGATTTTGCAGTCCCCAGTCCCATATGCAGTGCTTCCATCCGGCATGTCATGATCCTTCGTGCTGCACAGATTGTGGGACAACTCGTGAACCAGCGTGCCTCCGACACTGTCGAATCCCTTCAATTTCATGCGGGACTGTCCGGTACCGACCTGCTTGGCGAAGAAGAGACTGCACAGTCCAATCACACTGTTTGAAGTTCCAGCATACGTTTCCGCATACCCGACGACATCGTAGGCGCCGAGATTCCCCGTCTTTCCGGGATAGTCATTGGGCTTTCCGATGACGCTGTTGTCGCCGCGATAGTACAAGTTGACGTTTCCGGTGAGGAACGCCTCAATCACGCCAAGAATGGTGACGACGCCCAGCCACCAGTCGCGCTCGTTCACGTTCAGAGGGCTCACCGGACGCGGTCCAAACCAGCGTTCCATGATGGGGAGCACGTCGGTGTTGGAGCCGCTGACGGCCCCGCTGGCGGCCAGGTAGGCGGGAAGAATCATGGCCTGAGCTTCCGAAACGGCAGTCTGCGCGTCTCTTCGTTTCAGGGCGGCGCCCGGATTCGGCTTCGTTATTGGCGGCGGCACAATGCCACTTGGAGGCACCGGAGCCGGAGTGGTGATTGTCGGCGTCGGCCAGTAAGACCCTGCCAGTATCACGGTGCCCGTTCCCGTCCGTGCCGGTTTTGCACCGAATTTTGTCCTTAGATTGTCGAAGTTCGTTGCATCCTGAGACGCGCTTGTACCCACGCGGCCTATTGTGCCTCAACTTGTCCGTCTTGTCGTGCAATTTCCCAGCAGCACGTGTCTGTTTATCGCTTTTGGTAACAGACGGAGACTCCGGCGATGTTCCTGCCTCGGGCATGGCTTATCTTACCGTTGTGGCTCTAGTGAGACGCGTACTTCACGCAGGAACTATGGTCGGCAAATGAGGAACCGTCCGCACGGACGAAGTGTTGCCAGCCGTATCCATCGCAATCGCTCGAACTGAGCGGGACGGCGTGGGCTGGTACGACATGGTAATCGCGTGTTTGCCCATTGGTGGTGGTTCGGATCAGGCGCAACCGGGATTCGTCATATGTGCCGTGATGTTCCGTGATTTCCTGGACCAGTCCGATTCCTTTCGCGAACCAACGGTCGACCATTGTTCCAGATCCTTCGCGTGCGGAGAAATGAAACGTGGTGGCTCCGCCGATGCCATAGGGGTCGGCATTGATGCCAATCATGTGCCACACAAAGTCGGGATCGTAACGAGGCCTGTCTGCGACGCGTCCCCAGACTTTACCTTGCGTCATCGGAAAGCAGAATTCAGCGGACACCCGGTTGGCCTTCAGATCTTCACGGAACTGTCGAGCAAGTTGATTATTTTCAACCTGAACGTCATACACACAATCTCCGGCAATCAGAATGTATGCCGCCTCGTTTGCCCGAATCGAGGGGATGCGGTGAGCGATAACGGGCAGCGGATCCAACGCTCGGCTACGCTTTAAAATCAGGATGCCTTCGGGAAGCCGGGCGGAACTCTCAATGGTTTCTTCAACACGCCATCGGCCGGTTTCGGGATTCGCAATGCCGCCGTTTGCTCCGTCGAGTTCCTCGCGCTCGTACATCCAACTATCGCCCACCCGGCTCGGGTACCACTCACTGACGATGTTTTGGGCCTGAACCTGCGCTAAACAGAGGAGTAAGACCACCATCGCTTGGAGGCCGAACAGCCGCGCTCGCATCGCATCACCTCCGACCATCATACCTCTGTTCGACCGCGTTAATTGTCCGCAGGCTTCTCTGTGCGATCGAGCGCAAATATTGGGAAGGAGACCCTCCAGACCCCCCGTTTGCTGCAATCCCCGAAAATATTTTTTCGGCCGGACCGAAATCTTCGTTCCGATGCACCGAAACATAACTTTCCTGGAGGCAAGCTTGGATCCCGCAAATCCAAGCCAGAATTTGCCGAACTTCAGTTTGGATTTCCCGAACTCTAGCTTGGGTTCGCCGGATTCAAGCCTGGATTTCCCGAGCCCTGGCTTGGATTTCCGGTAACCAAGCCTGCTTTTCCCTTAACCAAGCTTGGATTTATCAGACTCTGGTTTGAATTTCCCAAATCCAGGCTTGGATCTCTCGAAAACCGGGCTTGCTGTTCCAGAAACCAGGCTTGGATTGCCACATTCTGATTTGGATTTTGCAAACCTAAGCGTGCTTTCCTCAAACCCAAGCTTGGATTTGCCGAACGCCGGTTTGAATTTCCGAAATCCAAGCCTGGATTTGTCAAACCCATGCGTGCTTTCGCCGGAGCCCGGGTTGGAATTATCGGATTCTGGTTTGGAGTTCCGAAATCCGAGCTTGGATTTGCCGAGGGCAAGCTTGCCTTTGGCAGGATCAAGCCGGCATTTGCGAGACTCTGGCTGGATTTCTGAAATACAGGCTTGGATTAGCCGAATCCAAGCCTGCGCGCTGATTTTTCTCGTCTGAGCAGCATTGGACAAAAACAGTTGAGCGAAAGAATCGGGAACCCATCGGGACGATCGGTGTCTATCTCTACATGAGGTATTGGTGGATCTCGGTGCTTTGCGTCATTAGTTCCGTTTCCGCGTCGAGTTCAGTGCTGAGGATTTCGATCCGCGTCGAAACTCCAGTAATTGTCGGACGCGTGATTTGGATTGAAGCGAATGTGCCGCAAACATCTACGCGATTCAGCTGTCTCGACCTCAAACGTGACGGTAAACTCATGCCCCTTTCTCCGATCTGCCCTGACCCTCTACCCACGGGCCCTCCACCGCTTGCATTGCACCTGATAGCACCCGGTTCACCGGGAATGCGCTACCCCTTATATGCGCGCTACGGAATCGATCGGCCTGGGAAGTATTCCGTTCGCTGGAGGGTTCTGGAGGTGATTCCGCCGCCACCCCCGATTTCGACTGCAGGGGACAAGAAACCCTTGACCTTTAACAAGATTAGAGAACGTTTGGCGGCTCAGTCCAATTGGGTTGATTTCACTGTTTCGAAATAAAAATATCTCCGCGCGCCATGCAACGCCACGCGAACGGGAGGCTTATGAACAAAGACTAAACTCTGATTGAGCCGTCAGCGGAATCGCTCGCAGAGGTCCTTGAGCAGATTTCTCGCGTAACAAGCTGCGCCCGTGAGATGACCGCCCCTACATCTATCAATCAACGCAATACGCGCGATCGCCGCGCCTACGGGCCGAATCCCGCCGATTTCATGCCTCTTAAGGCTTTCGCCCGGCTACTGCGCCATTTGCGCAATTGAAATCGACAAGCCATCGGGATCGGTAAAAACAGCGAGCTTGATTCCCTCGCCTTCGCGCTGCATCGGCGGCATCACGAACCGAACGCCTCTGCCCTGCAGTTCAGCGTAGGTCTTATCCACATCGCTGACATTGAAACCGATCGAACAGGTGCCGGCAGCCTTGTTCTGATCGCCCCCGCCAGAGGCATCACGTTTGACGCCGCCACCGTGCAAAGCCAGCGTGGTGGTTCCTGTGGAGAACTCGCTCCAGTCCGGCGATTCAAACTTCAACGGAAGCCCTAACCGGTCGCGATAGAACGCCACCGATTGAGCCATGTCAGAAACGATGATCATCGTGTAGTCCAGATTGCTAAACATGATATGCACCTCAAGGATGGCGGAAGGATATCACGACGATTCGTGGCCTCGTGCTGCGGGAATTCAGGTGTGCGCCCCCT
>DASXLG010000241.1 GCA_036496425.1 Terriglobia bacterium
CATTGTGAAACGGACGACGCGGCCTTTCGGGACGTTGGGTTTTTCGCTGAAGGCCGGGTCGGGTGCATAAGGCGGGGCGATCCGGAAATTGCCGTCGACGTCCAGACGCACGGGCACCAGGGGCGGCGCCGTCGACGGCCGGGGCCCGGACGGCTGCGGCGCTGCGGTCGGTCCTCCCCGTTGCGCGTAAAGGCCCACAGTCAGCGCCGCGGCAGCGATGAAAACGACAAACAAAAGATGAATGCGCCCTTTTCCGGGATTCGGCATCGAAAACCTCCAGTTCAGATGTGCATGAATGTGGGTGTCAGCAAATCATAGATTCGCCGCCTTGGCAAGACGGCGTCTGCGTTTCACTTCGGAGATGCAGCGTAGTAATATCGCCTCCGACCCAAAGGTGCACATTCATGAAACGTTGGATGGTATTGGCGGCAATCGTCATTTCGGCGAGCGCCCTGGCCCGGCAACAGCAGCCCGTTCCGCGCCCCGACATTTCGGTGCCGCCGCTGGGCGCGGGACCGTTCGTTTTCGACACGGCCGAGCAGCATAAGATCCACGTTGTTGTGGTGGCGAAAGACCTCTCACATCCGTGGGGGATGGTCTTCCTGCCGGATGGCGCCATGCTGATCAGCGAGCGGGCCGGCCGGCTGCGCATCTTGCGCAATGGCGTTCTCGATCCCAAGCCGGTTCCCGGTGCGCCCGAGGTCCGGGCGCAGGGATTGGCGGGTCTCATGGATATCGCGCTGCATCCGCGTTTCGCCGAAAACAAATGGCTCTACTTCACGTATCACAAAGCGAACCCGAATCCTGCGCCGAATGCGCCCGCAAACAGTCCCGGTGTGATCACGCTGGCACGCGGCCGGTGGGCGGGCGACAAGGTCGAGGATCTGACGGACCTCTTCTCGTCGATTCCGGATAACAATGCATCCCGGATCGCCTTCGGAAAAGACGGAATGCTCTACATGTCGGTCGGAATCGCCGATCCGCCAAACGCGGCGCGCGCCCAGGACCCGAACGACCTCGCTGGCAAGGTTCTGCGCCTGAAGGATGACGGGACCATTCCGCCCGACAATCCCTTCGTGGGCAAAGCCGGCTACAGACCGGAAATCTTCACGATGGGCCATCGCAACCCGATGGGGTTGATCCTTCATCCGCAAACCGGAGCCATCTGGGAGAACGAGGACGGACCTAACGGCGGCGACGAAGTTAACATTCTTCAACCGGGCAGGAACTATGGCTGGCCAGTGGTCAGCGACGGCAGAGCCTATGCAGGTCCGCGCGTTACCGAAAAGCCGTGGCAGGAAGGCATGGAATTGCCGCTCGTGTTCTGGGTGCCTTCGATTGCGATTTCCGGAATGGCGGTTTACACCGGCGACCGGTTTCCCAACTGGAAAGGCAATGCGTTCGTCGGCTCGATGCGGCAAGGCGAAATTCCAGGCACCGGACACCTGGAGCGCATCGTCTTCAATGACAAAACTCAGGAACTTCGCCGCGAGCCCATGCTCGTCGAACTCCGGCAGCGAATTCGCGACGTGAGGCAAGGCCCAGACGATCTTCTATACCTCCTCACCGAAGAGAATCAGGCCGCGCTACTGAGGATCGAACCGGAAAATTAGGTTTGAGAACTCCTCCGGAAATCGGTTGCGGCGGACTGACTATGCCTGGATGCTTCCTCGAGCCCGGATGATTCCCGCGATATAAACGATCGCGAGAACCACGAGACACAACTCTCCGAGGCGAACATAGGTCTGCATCATTCCTGGGATGGTCCAGCCATAGTTCTCAACCAGCTGGCTCGGGTCGGTCTGAGTTCCTTCCTGAACACCGAATGGAATGTCTTCCTCGCGGCCTGACCACGTATGAAAAGCGTCCATGAATGCGGCAGCGCCGATGACGACGAACCCCCAGCGCAGTTCATTCTGATAAACGGCGGTATCTCTGCGCACGTACAAGCTCGTCATCAGCAGAGTGCCGAGGACCAGCGCGCCGCCATCTCCTCCGAAAATGATAAGCGCCTGCGCGCGGGCCCACGGCAGGTGCCGACAGTACAGGTGGACCAGGAACAGCAGAACGCTGACGGCAATCAGGTACCGGCGATCACTCTTCCAGCCCCAGGCGCCGAGCGCCGCAAGCCCCCCGATCACCACCAGCGATACCCACAGTTCCCTTTCCTCCGACACCGGTGTAAACCAGATACCGGGAGTCGCGCTGAAGCCGCAGAACCAGGCCGTCACAGCGTGCCCGGTTTCGTGGACGAGCATGGTCAGAAGCCGGACCAGAAAGGGAAAAACCGCGACACCGGCGCGGGCGACAAGCAAGGCCAGCGGAATCCCAAGCAGCCGGCATTGGAATTCCTGACGAAGCTCCTTTTGCAGTTCGGGATCCTCGACTGCAGGCTTGGCGGGCTTTGGAGCTTCCGTATGGGGATGGTATTTCGCGAAAACAATGCCGCAACGGTGGCATTCGACCGCTCCGTCTTCGTTTTCAAAATGACATTTCGGGCACTGCATCAGACAAGATACTTGTGGGCTGCGCAGGATGCCAAGATCCAATCGAATTCCACCGAAACAACGGGCGGTCATAGACCGCCCCTACAGAAGAACATACTTCAGGTCGGTTTCGTGATCGGCGGCACGGGCCGGCCTTGTTCGCGCAGAAGCTTCAGCGCGTATTCGTCGGCGTCCGGTTTATCACAAATCTCGGAGTACCGCTCCTCATCGCTCAAGACCAGCATGTGTTGCAGCTCCCCTTCCTGCAGCCGGTGGAGTGTATCCTCCATGAAAAGTTCGGAGAGCTCGCCGGCGTCGCAAGGACAGGCCGGCGTGGAACGACTCCAGCTTTTTCAAGCGCTTCTCTTAACTCAATTCTCGATCGGCTTTTGAGCCGATTCGACGACGAGGACCTCGATCGGCACTTTGACGGATTCCAACCTCAAGCCGAGTTGCTGGATCGCCGATGCAAGCGGCGGGACCGGATCGGTTGCGGCCGGGACTGTTCCCGGTTCGCCTCGCTGCGGCGGTACCGACCAGCGGTCCGGGCCGAACTGGAATTTGAAGTCGTACAGCTCTTTCAGATTCGTTTTGTCGATAACCGGGCGGCCGCTGTCGTTCGCCGCAACCATCAACAACATGTTTATTTGTACCGCGTTTCCAGTTACCGTCACCGATCCCGGCGCATACTGAAAACTGATAATGCCCCGCATTTTTGCCAGATCGAACGGCGCGACGCGCTGACCGGGAACAGGTGGTGGGGTTACCGACGCCGGTGGAGCTGTCGTTGGTGGAGGACACAGGACCGGTGCGTTGTTTCCGGCCGGATTGAGCGGCGTCTGGTCCGCAGAGAGCTTGAATTTCAGCCCTTCCTTCGCAACGACCAGGTCGTAACTCGGAGTTTCTCGCGGCTCCGTGTGCGCTTTCAGGTGAAACCGGTCCTCGAGCATCGATTGAATCATGAGCGCATACCGGGCTCGATCGATCGGGCCGTTGCTGCAGTCGGCCTTCGCCTCGATGTCGAACATGTCCGTATCCAGCCATGGCGGCCCTCCGATGATGTCGAGCTGACGGTTGGTTCCAGGGGCCGCCGGATACGCGGTCTGCAGCAGCGATTTCAGTGTCGTCCTCGACATCACGAGACGGTCTCCCCTCGGACCGCTGCTGCCACGTTGTCCATTTCCCGGCGCGCTCGGCTTGATGGAGACAACATCGAAGGAGAACTTTTGCGCTTGAACTGCGACTCCGGCCGTGAGTAAAGCTGCGGCGGCAAAAACTGCAATCGGTTTGCCGAGATACATATAAGCAAGATTCCCCTTAACCACTATAGACACCAGGGCTCATCCGTTGGTTCGCCCATCGAACTCGATAACTGGAAATGGGTGTGGATAAATATACAAGGGTCCGTGCGGCAGCGGAAAGAAATATAAGTTTTGCTGTCAACGGAAGCATACGGATCTCGCCGGTCTGTCCAACCTGGACTTGATCGAAAGGGCCGCCGACTTCCCGATCTTCCGCTGCCTCGCCAGCGATGATCAGTTCACTTAATTTTTCAGTTGGCCTCCGAACGTTGTCTATCACCAATACGTCTTCCTTTACGATGCCTCTTCTACGGAAAACGCTTTGCCGGAACGACGGCAACGAGGCAGGCCGGTTATCCGCATGTTAAAATTCATAATATGAAAACTATTGCAATAACGATGGATGAAAGCCTCATCCACCGTGTGGACCGGCTATTGTCTTCCAAAGGTGCGGCGAAGACGAACCGGTTGAGGATTGTCCGGGAGGCGGTGATGGATTACCTGTCGCGCGTCGAGCGCGAAGCGGAACAAGAACGCGAGAAGAACATATTCCGCAAGAACCGCGAAAAATTAGCAAAACAGACCGCCGCCTTGGTGAAAGAGCAGGCCAAGCCGTAAAACGTGGCGAGATTTACCGGTCGCTGGAGAAACTTCCCGAACGTGGGAACAAACCGGGATTCTATGTCGTGGTCTCACGGGATTTCATCGCCGCGAATGACGACGTCGAGACGGTGGTGTGCCCGCCGGTTTACAGCGAGATTCTCGATATTCGGAGCGAAGTTCTGGTTGGAGCCGACGAAGGACTCCCCCGGGATTGTGGGATCCGTTGCGATTTCCTGGCCCTCATGTTTAAGAGAAAATTGACATCTTTCGTGTCGACGTTGCCTGCACGGAGACAATCGGAATTGGACGCCGCCCTCTGCTACGCTCTTCAGCTTCGATAGAAGCTAAAATAAAAAAAGCGCGCCGCGGGTTTTTGCCCGCGGCGCGCCCAAGTGAGCTACTTCGCCAGCTGCCGCCCATCGGCATACGTGTAGATGTAACTGCCAAAACAGACGTTGGCCGGTCCCCACATGGGCGGCTGCGCTCTCGTGGCCTTCGCCATCATATTGGCGATGGCGAAGCAGTCGGTGGGCACCCCCATCATTAACAAAGGAGTCCGGGTCATTCATAGAGTCTTCACGGCGCCGTCAACGCCAGTGATAGCTGAAACCAATTGAGACACGATGAAGATGGTATGCGCAGCCGCCGCAGCAGCAGCAACTGCGTTCACTGGAACAGTAGTCGATATCAGAGTTATGCCGGCGGAATTCCCAGTTGATGCGACCGCCTCTCAAAATCGCCTAGCTTCTCGACAGAGTACGGATCCCATGCGCGTAAAGCTGGAATTTCGTGTCATCAAGCTTCGAGTGGACAGGCGCCACCTGTCGGCACCCACCTCACCCTTGAGCCCAAACGTCGACGAGCAGCGGAACGTTTGACTGCACGACGTCAGCGTCGGAATTAGTATCGGTAAAGGTTAGCGTGTTCTGATCTGCCATTTAATCCTCCGTTTTCGCGTATATCCGCGCTTCAGCGGACGCGACAGCCTTATCGATAAAGTTGGCGGCCTTATCGAATCGTTCGCCAGTCACCATGGAAAGAGCTTCCTCCAGCCAGCGTCGCGTAGCTGTCCAGTTCGGGCGGTCTGCCCACGTCTTGATCAATCCCGCTTTGACTCCCGGATCGCCGCCGCTGGCAGCATCCAAGTGAGCCATCCAGCGTATGGCTAGCCTCTTTCCGTTCTCGCCTGCGGGATCCTCGCCAAGAGAGGATTCAATTTCGCGGAAGATATCGACTCGGCTCTGCCACATCACCGAATACAGCGCAGGGTCTTTCCGGATTTCTACCATTTTGGCCCAGGCCTCTTCGCTGAAGTATTTCTTCCGCGAGGAGAGGACCGCCCGTTGGAGGAATCCGCTGACTTCCTCCAGATTGAACTCCGCGATTCTGCGCTTCATGGAGGGCGGCCAATTTTCCCGGTCCAACCAAGCCGTGGGGGAGTGGGTTTGGAGTTCGGGGTCGCCACTGTCGGCCCTTACGGCCAGCTTCAGCCAACGGTCCGCCAACTCTTGTGGTGCGTCGCTCGCGGGGTCTTCTCCGAGGGCTGCATCAACGTCGCGATAAAGTTCCTGCCATTCGCGCGACGGTCCCTCCTCATAGAATCGCCGGCGCTTCTCCCATGCTTCTTCCGTGCTGTAGTACTTCTTCATGACTTCGATGTCCTCTTGCATGTCGATCACCTCTATGATTTTCTTCAGAATCGCCGCGTCCGCTGGTCTACCTGCCCGAATCGCGTCTTCGGCCACGCAGATCGCGCGGACCGCACGAGACAGAAGGTGTTCCTTCTGCTCCAGCGCCTTGCGCTGCATCCGCAAAGCGGCCGGCAATTCGAGCGCCGGCCGATCCAATATGATTTTGATTTGCCTTAAAGGAACCCCGAGAAACTTGAGCGCGATGATCTGTTCGAGCCGCTCCAAATCGTGTTCCGCATATGTCCGGTATCCACCATTTGTTCGTCGGGGCTTTAACAACCCCAACCTATCGTAATGGCGCAGGGCCTTAACCGTAACACCGGCAAGTTCGGCGAATTCATGGATGTGAAAAAACCGGCTCAAACCGTCACCTCCGCGACCATACTCAGCTTTGACCTAAGGTCAGGGTCAAGCCCAATTTTACTTCGGAGCGAATCGTACTGTCGGGGATTCCTCCTCGCGATGCTTAAGGGTGAGTTGATGATAAATCGGGCGAACGCGCAGTTCACTTTGAGCGATCGAAAAACCGTGACGGGCGCTTTATTTCAAAATGTTCCAGAACGGGGCAAATACGACCCTGTTTCCCGGGTTGCGAGGATTCCGGGATTTTACAGTCTAAGAAACCGCGAACCTCAAACGTTATCTCTATGAAGGCGGAAAACAGCGGTTGAGAGAAACGCCAGAATCCGACTGGGTTGTCGAGGCCCTCGGCCTTTATGAAGCACGGCTTCTCCGGTATGCCACATGGGTGCTGCGAGATCCCGACCTTGCACGAGATGTTGTCCAGGAGACGTTCCTGCGGCTCTGCCGGGAACAGCCGTCGACTGTCGGCGGCCATCTCGCCCAGTGGCTGTTCACGGTCTGCCGCAATCTCGCCTTCGACACGCGCAAGAAGGAGGTTCGCATGGCTCCGCTCGAAGAAGTTCAGACCACTGTCGACGCTGCGATTCATTCCGGCATCGAACAGCGTGAAACCGTGGGCGAGATCTTTAAACTGCTCGAAGACCTGCCGAAGAACCAACGGGAGGTTATTTACCTGAAGTTCCAGTGCGACCTGAGTTACAAAGAAATCAGCGAAGTCACCAAACTCTCCGTCACCAACGTCGGGTTCCTGATTCATACAGCCTTGAAAACCATCCGCAAGCGCGTGCTTTCCGAGCCTGCAAGGAGGAATCCATGACACGCATCAATCCAGACGATCCCAAATGGACCGCATACATTCTCGGCGAGCTGAGCGATTCCGAACGCGCCGCCGTCGAAGCCGCACTGGAAGCGTCGGAGGAAGCCCGCACTCTGGTCGAAGAACTCCGTTTCGCGGCGGAGCTCACGAAAGCGGAATTGACGGAACAGGCGCCGGTCCGTCCGCTGACGGAACAAGAGCGCGAATCCATCCGCGCCGCGGCAGGCGTGGAAAGACCGCGAAGATGGTTCGGTGCGCGCCCGATGGCGTGGGCGGCAGGCCTGGCCGCCGCAAGTATCGCTCTGACCGTGGCCTTGATGCCACACCATGCGCAACAACAACATACCGCGGTACCTGTTCAGACAGCGCAATCGATCGCCGTGGAGCAACCAGAGAAACAGCCGGAGAAGACTTTCCGGGATGAGCATGCGTCATTGCCGATCACGAAGAAGCAGGCCATCACTTCGACCGCGGCTGATGGAACGCGGGCTCGAGATATCGCGTCCGCCGAACCCTCACATAGCGAGAAAGACAAGACTTCGGATGCGGCCGGCCGGATCTCTGGAACTGTAAATGATTCTGCCGCTGCCCGGATTCCTGAAGTTGTTGTGACGGCGAGGAACACACAAACAATCTCCGGCACAAGTGCGGATACAAATCAGCCGGGAACTGCGGATTCAATTTCAATAAGGACGGCTCCAGTTGCCGGTCCTGGCGTTGGCGCCGGACGCGGAGGAACGGCTGGACGTGGAGCTCAAGCAGCTCAAGCAGCTCAAGCAGGCCAACAGGGCCAGCAGGGTGCGATTGCAAAACAAGCACTTGCGCCGCCTGTGCCGTCCATGACGTTTATGCCACGGACGGCGGCGCCGGCCACCGAAACTCCTGGAACCGTTGGCGGAGCCGCTCCGGGTCTGCCTCGAGTCTTTGATCGCATCTTCCCACGGCCGAATATTCCCGGCGAGGCTTACAACGCCGTCACGGACAATCCCTTTCTCAACGTCGATCAGAATCCGCTCTCCACTTTTTCAATCGATGTCGATACGGCGTCGTATGCGAATGTGCGGCGCTTTCTGAACCAGAACCAGCTGCCGCCGCGCGATGCTGTGCGGATCGAAGAAATGATTAACTACTTCCCCTACGACTATCCGCAGCCTTCGGCCGGCAATCCGATTGGAGCGACGCTGGAAGCGGCGGCAGCGCCGTGGAATCCCCAGCATCGCCTGGTGCGGATCGCGCTCAAAGCCAAAGACGTCGATGTGCGGCGAAGGCCGCCCAGCAATCTGGTGTTTCTTCTGGACGTGTCCGGATCGATGCAGCCTGCGGAGCGCCTGCCGTTGTTGAAGCAAGGCATCCGGATGATGGTGGATCAGCTGACGGCAAACGATCGCGTCAGCGTGGTCACCTATGCCGGGACGACGGGCGTGGCCCTGCAGCCCACAGCCGGAAATCAGAAAGACACCATTCTGGGACTGATCGACAGCCTGGAAGCCGGCGGCTCGACGAATGGCGGCTCGGGTATCCAGCTCGCGTATCAGCAGGCAACTGCGAATTTCATTCCGAACGGAGTGAATCGCGTGATTCTTGCGACGGACGGCGACTTCAACGTGGGCATCACCGACAGGAATCAACTAGTCCGCATGATCGAAGACAAAGCCAAAAGCGGCGTGTTTCTGACCGTGCTGGGTGTTGGAATGGGAAACTACAAGGATGCGACTCTCGAAATGCTGGCGGATAAAGGCCACGGCAACTATGCCTACCTCGACACCGTCAACGAAGCGCGAAAAGTACTCGTGGATCAGATGAGCTCCACGTTCGTGACGATCGCGAAGGACGTGAAGGCGCAAGTCGAATTCAATCCTGCCATCGTCGGCGCGTACCGGTTGATCGGTTATGAAGACCGCGCGTTACGGCCTGAGGACTTCAATAACGACCTGAAAGATGCGGGCGACATGGGCGCGGGCCATACTGTCACGGCGTTGTATGAAGTCGTACCTCGAGGAGTGTCGATCGATTCACCCGGCGTGGATCCGCTCAAATATCAGCAGCCGGCCGCGGCACCGGCGCCAAAGAGCGCATCGAATGAAATGCTGACCGTCAAAATCCGCTACAAGGAACCGACGGCCAGCGACAGCAAGCTGCTGGCATTCCCTCTGGTCGATCGCGAGCAGGCCTTCAGCCGGGCGAGCGCGGACTTCCGGTTTGCCGCCGCGGTCGCCTCATTCGGGATGCTCCTGCGGGACTCGCCGTACAAAGGCACGGCCACATTCGATTCCATGCTCGCCATTGCCGAAGACAGCATGGGCTCCGACCGCAACGGCTATCGCCGCGAGTTCATGCAGCTCGTCGAGCGCGCCCGTCAGATCCGGGGACGTTAGGAACAGGCCTTGTGTACAATGTCGATATGACAGACAAAATCCAAAAATCCGAAGAGGAATGGAAGAAGGAACTGACGCCTGAGCAATATCAGGTCTGCCGGATGAAAGGCACGGAACCGGCGTTCACCGGAAAGTATTACAAGACGAAGGATCCGGGAGTTTATCTGTGCGCCGCCTGCGGGAATCAGTTGTTCGATTCAGACACCAAATACGAATCGGGAAGCGGCTGGCCGAGCTTCTACAAGCCGATCGGCGAGGAGAATGTCGAGACCGAAAACGACGACAGCCATGGAATGGACCGGACTGAAGTGATGTGCAGCAAGTGCGGCGCGCATCTGGGGCACGTATTCCCCGACGGCCCGCGGCCGACCGGCCTGCGGTATTGCATCAACTCCGCCTCATTGAAGCTGGATCCGAAGAAAAAATAAAAAATCAGCCGCAAAAAGCACGCAGGAATCCTTTTGTGCCTTTTGTGGCTAATTTCCCCTGTAGAATCTCGCGATGCGTCTACAGGGAGTCCTCGGCATCATTGTTTTTCTCGCGATCGCATGGCTGATCAGCGAGAAACGTAAGCTCGTCAAACTATCCACGATCGCCGCAGGCGTGGCGGTTCAGTTCGCGATCGCGGCTCTGCTTCTGTACGTGCCGTTCTTTCAAAGATTCTTTCTCCTCCTGAATAATGTCGTACTGGCTCTGGATTCATCGACCAGAGCGGGAACGGCATTCGTGTTCGGCTATATCGGCGGCGGCCCGCCGCCGTTCATGATGTCGGATCCCGGCGCGAACTTCGTTCTGGCGTTCCAGTCGCTGCCGCTCGTTCTGGTGATCGGCGCGTTGTCTTCGTTGTTTTTTTACTGGAAGATCCTGCCCTACATTGTCCAGGCATGCTCGTTGGTATTGCGAAAGACGCTGCACATCGGCGGCGCGCTCGGGATTGGAGCGTCGACCACAATTTTCCTCGGCATGGTGGAAGCGCCGCTCGTGATCAAGCCGTATCTCAAGAACATGACGCGAAGCGAGCTGTTCTCGCTGATGACGGTCGGCATGGCCTGCGTGGCGGGGACGATGATGATCGTCTATGCGACGATTCTTAACGGCATTGTTCCGAATCCGCTCGGCCACATCCTGGTCGCATCCTTTATTCATGTGGCGGCCGCGGTCACCATCGCCCGCGTCATGGTTCCGGAGACCGGAGAAGAGACGGCCGGCAGCCTGATTCCGCAGCGCAACGCCACGAGTTCGATGGACGCGATTGTGAAAGGCACCTCGGACGGCCTGAACCTTCTGTTCAACATTATCGCCATGCTGATCGTCATCGTGGCGCTGGTGCAGCTCGCAAACGTGCTACTGGGAGTTCTGCCGAATTTTCTGGGCCAGCCGATCACCCTGCAGCGGATTCTCGGATTCATCATGGCTCCGGTTGTCTGGTTGTTCGGCATCCCCTGGTCGCAGGCGCAGATCGCGGGGTCGCTGATGGGGACGAAAACCATCCTGAACGAACTGCTGGCGTTCATCGATATGTCGAAACTGCCGGCAGGGACGCTCGATCCCCGGAGCCGTCTCATCATGACCTATGCGCTGACCAGCTTCGCGAACCTCGGCAGCCTCGGAATCCTGATTGGCGGACTGGGCAGCCTGACGCCGGAACGCCGCGATGAAGTGGTCGCGATGGGCATGAGCGCCGTCGTCGCGGGAACGCTGGCGACCTGCATGACCGGCGCCGTGGTGGGGATCCTTCTCTGAACGCGAATTCCGGATAAAGGCCCGTTCACGAGAATGAGGGCAAATTCACGCGCTTGATGATCTCAAGGAAGCGGGGATGCGAACGCAGTGGCGCAAAATGAGCGGCCGATGGCATAAAGCCCAGCCACGGATCGCAGTCCTCGACGCCGGTGTCCAGCCAGTCCAGGGCGCGCTCCGTGTTACCCAGCGCCACGGCACAAAGCGCCGGCGCAAATGCGCATACAAACCTGTGGCGCCGCGTCTCTTCCCATTCCGCCAGCAGCCGCTCGGCTTCGGCGCGGCGTCCTGCGCGCACGTAAGCGAAGCCGAGATAACCCATAAAACCCGGAGTGGTCGGAATGGACTGCCGCGCCTTCTCCAGCCATTCCACGCCTTCATCCAGGCGCCCGAGACCCGAGTAAGCTTCACCAAGCATCGCGAGGGACCCTGCATTGGCGTTGAGATCGCACGCATGGATGGCATGCCGAAGGGCATGCTCATAGCGGCCGCGGTTGATGTTCAAAAAAGCCAGAAGATAGTGCGGGAGGGAAGACAGCGGATCCAACTCCAGGGCCTTATGGTAGCTTCGCTCGGCTTCGTCCAGCCGCCCATTCGTCAACCAGATGTTGCCGCCCCAAACGAAATACCAGAAAGTCGGCGGCAAATGTGCGGCCTCCCTGATTTGAGCCAAAGCTTCGGTCCAGCGATGCTCGTAGAAGCCATGAACCAGGCACAGAGCTGCTTGAGCCGCGCCGAGATCCTTATCCGCGGCGACCGCGTGCCGGGCGGCGTCCAATGCCTGAGACATATCCTCGCCGGGCAGACCGAACGCGCTCATGCTCCTGTGAATGTGGAATTCCGCCAATTGCACCCAGGCCCGGGCATGGCCGGGTTCGATGGCGACGGCCTCTTTGAGATACTCGCGGCCTTCGGCCATGTTGTCCGGCGTGAATTGGCGGATGTGAAAGACTCCCTTCAGGTACAGACTGTGGGCTTCCAGATTTTCCGTGTAATGCTTCACCAGCGGAACCAGCGGCCCGCCGGCCCCGGCTTCAAATCTTACTTTCAGCTTCTCGACAATTGCCTGAGCCACTTCATCCTGAATGACGAATATATCGGTCATGTCGCGATCGTAGCGTTCCGACCAGAGTTGCGATGCGTCGGCTACATTGATCAGTTGCGCAGTCACCCGGACGCGGCTCCCGGCCCGCCGCACGCTGCCTTGCAGGATATTGTTCACTTTGAGTTTCTCGGCGATCTCGCCGAGCGCATGCTCGCGCCCGCGAAACGCGAATGCCGAAGCGCGGGCGATCACACGCAGTCCCTGGAGTTGGGTAAGCGCGTTGAGGATATCTTCCGCGAGGCCGTCGGAGAAGTATTCATTTTCCTTGTCGGAACTCAAGTTCGAAAAGGGCAACACCGCAATCGAAGGAATTGTGGTTGGTTCACAAACCGCCGAACCCGTTCTGCCGAGATCTTCCAGCGCCAGTTTCAAATCCAAGGCGGTCTGGAAACGCTTGTCCGTTTCTTTGCGCAGGCATCTGGATACGATGCGCTCGAGATCGCCTGGAATCTGCGGTGCGGCTTCGCGTAACGGCCGCGGCTCCTGGCTGACGATGGCCGCAAGCGTGGTTATTGCATTGTTGGAGCGAAACGCCCGCTGGCCTGTCAGCATTTCGTAAAGCACAAGGCCGAGCGAGAAAATATCGGAACGCGCATCGACCGGACGGCCCACAGCTTGTTCGGGAGACATGTAGGCGGCGGTACCGAGAATTACGCCCGGTTCCGTCTCCGCCGTCACCGCGCTGCCGGCCGTACCACCC
Organism: Terriglobia bacterium; assembly: GCA_036496425.1. Lineage (NCBI taxonomy): Bacteria > Pseudomonadati > Acidobacteriota > Terriglobia > Terriglobia bacterium. The sequence continues at coordinate 13,182 of DASXLG010000241.1, forward strand.
TGATCGTCGAGTTTGGCCAGACCGAAGTCCAGAACTTTGATGACGAGATCGGCCGTCAGCATAATGTTCGCCGGCTTCAGGTCGCGATGGACGATGCCCAGGGCGTGAGCCTTAACCAACGCCGCGACGATCTGATGGGCATGAGCGATGACGGTCGCGGCGTCCCATCCATCCGGCGGAATGGCATCGCACAAGGTCTTGCCGTCGACGTATTCCATGACGATGAAGTGGAGTGCCTCGTGCCGGCTGATGTCGTGGATGGCGACGACATTGGGATGATTCAGTTGCGACGCAGCCCGCGCCTCGCGCAGGAAGCGCTGCAAACGCTCCGGATCCAGCGTTTCCGAAGGCAGTACTTTGATGGCGACATCGCGGCCGAGACGGTTATCTCGCGCGCGATACACTTCACCCATGCCGCCCGCGCCAAGCGGCGCGAGGACTTCATAAGGACCGAGACGCTTGCCGCTGGAGAGAGCCATCGTTTCGTTTTGCCGCATGCTCATCGGGCCGCATGATACCACTCCGTTCTTGTACCTCTTGTGCTCATCGAGTCCGCTTCTTTCTGCCTGCCCAACGGACAGAGTGCCCGGCGCGACTCCATCAGCGTTGTTGACAATGCAGCAGTGGCACTCTAGGATTCGCTGCAAGCGATGAAGACGCTTCGATTTGCGTTCACGATTCCGCTCTTTTACCTTCTCCTTTCCGCCGCGGCGCCCGCTGCGCCAGAGCGTGTCGTCGCGATCGGCGATATTCACGGCGATTTCGACGCCTTCACCGGCATTCTGCAGCGTGCGCACCTGATCGATCCGATGCTCCGCTGGGCGGGGGAGAACGCCACGCTGGTTCAATTGGGCGATTTCCTCGATCGCGGTCCGAAAGCCCGCCAGGTTATGGATCTGCTGATGTCGCTTCAGAAAAGCGCGCCTCGTCAGGGCGGCCGCGTCATCGTCCTGATGGGAAATCATGAAGCGATGAACCTCTACGGCGACTTCCGGTACGTAACCGCAAACGACTATGCCTCATTCGCTCAGGACCGCGTTTCGGCAAAACGCCATCAGACCCTCTACCCCGGCCGGCCGGCCGGTTTCTCCGAACGCTGTGAGGCTTTGAGTGCCGACGGCATATACGGCAAGTGGATCCGCACATTGCCGGCCATCGTGCGGATTAACGATTCCATCTTTCTCCACGGCGGCATCAATCCCGAACTCGCTTCATCTACGGTTGAGGAATTGAACAATTCGATCGCGGCAGAGATTCGTTCGTTCGACGCATTCAAAGACTATATGGTTCATCGCAATCTCGCCCAGCCCTGCAGCACGCTGGACGAATTGATCTCAGCAGCCCGCAACGGAATCAAGCAGGCAAAAGGAAAAGACGGCGACCGGATGAAAGCATTTCTGACGTACGCCACCTGGCTGAGCATCAACCCCAACGGGCCACTTTGGTTTCGAGGGTATGCCGAATGGACGGATGCCGAGGGCGCTCCTCAAATCGAAAAACTGATTAAGGCGTTTGACGTCTCGCGATTCGTGGTCGGACACACGCCTCAACCCGGAAATATCGTTTCCCGCTTCGACGGCAAAGTCTACCTCATCGACACCGGAATGCTTTCCGGTTACGTCCCCGGCGGCCGGGCATCGGCACTGACCATTCTGGATGGAAAAATCACTTTCATTTATTAATCGCGTATTCAATCTGCGGCCGGGTGATTTCGCCCGTGCCCTGCCTTTATTCGTCTATAACCTCCTGATCATCACCTTTTACGCAATGGGACGGGCCGCTCGAGTCGCGATATTTCTCGACCATTTCAAAGCCGTGCAGCTTCCATATGCCGACATGTCGGTTGCAGTGGCCGCCGGTTTTATCGTCGCCCCGTATATTCGCGCAGGGCGCCGTGCCAGCCTGCCGACACTCCAGACGGGCTGCCTGCTTTTGTTCTTTGCGAACCTGATCGGCTTCTGGTGGGGACTTCACGTTCGGAACTGGACCTGGCTGGCGCCGGTCTTTTATGTCTGGGTTGGAATCTGCGGCGTTCTGACAGTGGCGCAAGTATGGACGCTGGCAAATTTCGTGTGGAACACGAGGGAAGCCAAGCGGCGGTTCGGAATGCTGGCGAGCGGAGGTATTGTCGGCGGCATCGCCGGAGGCTTTCTGACCAGCTGGATTGCCCGCCATCATGGGACGGACGCGCTGCTTCTCTGTATGGCGGGCATCCTGCCCGTCTGCGTCGCGCTTATCCGGGTTGTATGGAAGCAGAAGCAGGAGACCTCCGGCGATCCTGCTGCTGCCGATGATAGTGAGACACCGCGCAGCCTCAGCGACAGTTTCCGGCTGGTCCGCCAATCGCCGCACCTGAAGACGATCGCAGCGCTGATATGTCTTTCGTCGATTGTGACGACCCTGGGGGGCTGGCAGCTCAACGCGATCGCCAAGGACACACTCGTCAAAAAGGATGTGATGGCGGCGTTCCTCGGATCGTTTACCTTCTATGCCGGGATCGCTTCACTGGTGGCGCAATTGCTGCTCACGACCAAGCTGTTACGCCGGTTCGGTGTTGGAGTGGCGCTGTTGATCCTGCCGCTTTCGCTGGCTGGGGGTTCACTGGCTGTCCTGACCTGGGGCACGTTGTGGGCTGCCGCGATCCTGAAGGGCAGCGACGGAGTCTTCCGTTATTCCATCGACACATCCGCCGTTCAACTCCTCTACTTGCCGATTTCCGGACGAATCAAGGTTCAGGTGAAATCTTTCATCGATACCGTCGTCTGGAAATTCGGCGATGGGCTGGCCGGACTGACGCTCCTGGTGCTCGCGACGACTCTGCATTGGACTCCGCGGCAGATCAGCTGGGTCAATCTTTTCCTGCTCGCGGTCTGGATCGCAGTGGCTGTGATGGCGCGCAGGCAATATGTCGCAACTCTGCGTGAAAATATTCAGCAGGTTCGGATCCATCCGGAGCAGGAGTTGGTGCCGGTCGTGGATCGATTTGCCACGAACGTTTTCGCCGAGAAACTGAACTCGAACGATCCGAATGAAGTTCTCTACGCATTGAGTCTTTTCGAGATGGGGCAGCAGGCCAAAGGGCATTCCGCAATCCGCGCTCTGCTGGAGCATCCGTCTCCATACGTCCGGACCAAGTCGCTGTCGATTTTGAATAACGCGAATGACCACGCCGTGCGCCACCAGGTGCGCGGGATGATGTACGACAAGGATCTCGCGGTGCGGGCGGAAGTCCTGCATTATCTCAGCCGGCACGATGAAGCCGATCCGCTGACCTATGTCGAGCGGCCGCGGGATTATTCGGACTTCGCGATCCGATCCGCGACGTTTCTGTTCCTGAACCGGCCGGGTGAGGGCCAGAACACTCCGGTGGCAAGAATGATTCTCGACGGTATGGTTACAGATCTCGGCAATCCGGAATTGACGGCGGACGCCGTTCGGACACTCACGCAATTGGGCGACGATGCCATCGTCTCGTTGCACGACCATCTGGCCGACACCGCAGTGCCGGTAGAGATCAGAATCAGGATTCCGAATATTCTCCTGGAGATCGGCACGGACCCGGCGGCGGCGTCCCTTGCCGAAAATCTCATTCAGCCGGATCCGGACTTGCGGACGAAAGTGATCTCCTCACTGAACAAGCTTTGTGATGACAGGGGACGCCTCGCCGTCGACCGCAGTTTGGTCGAATCCGCCATGACCGCCGAAATGATGGGACATTACCGGTCGTACCAGATTCTGGGAAAACAGAACAGCGGCTCGAGCGACAAACTCAAACAATCGATGGCGGCGGAGCTGGAGCGGATTTTCCGCTTGATGAAACTGCTTTTTCCATCGCTCGATCTTCAAAATGCCTACGACGGAATTCAGTCCAGCGATCAGACCCGGCATGCGAATGCCCTGGAATTCCTCGACAATACGCTGAACCTGCACCTGCGCGCTCGTCTCGTGCCATTGATCGATAGCGAGGTCACCCTCCAGGAGCGAGTGCGGCTCGCCGACCGGTTCCTCGGCTTTACCTCGGCCTGAATTTGGAGCATTCATTCGCGAGGATGCCCGGCTTGCCTATTGAGTAAATCGATTACTTTGAGTAACCTTCGCGGTTAACTTCAGACCAATAAGGAGAACGCAATGCATAAAAACGTAAACGCTGCGCGCCTGGCGGTGGCGACAGCCGTCGCATGCGTGTTCATCGTGACGGGAATCGCGCAAGCGCAACTTCCCGCACAGGTGGAGGCAGAGCTTCGGAAACTTGGACCGGTGGTCGAGCCCGGCTGTACGGCGAAACTCATGCGGCCGCTGTTCGCGACAAAGAACGACTACAACACGTATTGGCCGGTCGACGCGGCCACGCCTAACAAAAATGTGAGGCTTTATCCCGGCGTAACGCTGATGCGGGATGTTTCCTACGGTCCCGAGGCAAAGGACGTGCTTGATGTCTTCGTTCCAGATAAAGGGCCTGCCAATCGTACTGTTTTGATCTATATCCCCGGCGGCGCCGGCAACAAGATCGAGCAGCAGGCGGTGGAAGGCAATCTCTTCTACGACAACGTCGGGAAGTGGGCGGTCGACAACGGCATGGTCGGCATCACGATTCAGCGTGGCGGAACGGCGGCCGGACAGAACATCGCTCTTGCCGTCGATTGGGTGAAAGCCAATATCGCGAAATACAAAGGCAATCCCGACAGCATCTTCCTGTGGGCGCACTCGGCCGGCAACGGCCCGCTTGGCCAATACATCGGACGGCCCGATCTGTACGGGCTGGGCGTGAAGGGCGCAATCTTCATGTCGGGTAATCCTCCGAATCCGAACCCGCCTGCGGCAGGCGCCGGCGGCGGACGCGGTGCCGGCCGTGGCGCCGGTGGCGGACGTGGCAGCGCGGCGGGAGCCGGCAGCGGCGGACGCGGCGGCGGATTCGCTCTGGGTGGAAATGCGAACGGTATGATCGGCACCAGCACGTGCACCAACACGGGCGGAGCCGGGAGTTCGGCGGGCGTGATCCGCGGACCGAGCAGTTCCCTTCCGGATCAAGGCGCCGCGGCGGCCCAACATCGCAAAGACTGGGCGGGAACGTCTCCGTGGCGTTGGGATGGAAATAAATGGGTCTCGACCGGCCAGCAGACAACTCCGCCAGCGGCGGCGAACGCGGGCCGTGGCGCCGGGGGCGGCAGGGGCAGCGGCGGCGTGTTTCAAGTTGGCGGCGGCGTCAGTTCACCGGGTTTACCTGCATCCTTCACAACCGCGGATGGCATCAAGACGACGCGCGCGGCCCTGGCTTTTGCCTGGGCTGAACTCGATGCCGGTTCGGCCGAAGGACCACCGACCGCAGTGAAGAACATTCACGACGAGCTTTGCAAGCTCGAAGGCCCGAAAGCAAAGGACGGCGTCGGCCATTGCCCGACCATGATGTGGTTCAAAGGCGAGAGTCACATGTCCGAGGTTTTTTCGGTCGGAAGCATCGATAAAACGGTCTCCGGACCCGTCCTCGCATTCATCAAAAAGGAGCAGTAGCCGCAGATGACGCGGATGACGCAGATCGAGCATCACAAGCGTTGATGCCCCATCTGCGTCATCCGCGTCATCTGCGGCTAAATAGCCTCTTCTCTGCTGCTTCCCTTCCTGTTAGTTTTCAGAGACAATTGGTGCCAATGCTCCTCATTGCCATTCTTCTGGCCGCGGCTCAATCCGCGGCGGCGCAGACGGCGCCCCGGGCGATGCTCGACACGTACTGCATCACCTGCCACAGCGACAAATTGAAGACGGCAGGCTTATCCCTGGAGTCCATCGACGTCAGTAAACCCAGCGCGAATCCGGAAGTCTGGGAAAAGGTGATCGGGAAATTGCGTGCCGCCTCGATGCCGCCGCCGGGCAGACCCCGCCCGGATGCCGCGGCCTATCACGCGATGGCCGTCTGGCTGGAGAACGAAATCGATCGCGACTGGCTGGCCCACCCCAACCCCGGACGCATCGGAGCAGTCCATCGCCTGAATCGCACGGAATACAACAACGCCATCCGGGATCTCCTTAAGCTGGATGTCGATGTGAAATCGCAACTGCCCGGAGACGAAACCGCGGACGGCAGTTTCGACAACTTCGCGGATTCCCTGACCATCTCGACCGCGCACATGGAGCGCTATCTCTCCGTCGCGCGGCAGGTGACGCGCCTGGCAACCGGCCTCCCGCCGACCCTTCCAACCGTCGACCGCTTCGAGATCAAGCTGCATGTCCTGCAGGATGACCGCCAGGATGAAGATCTTCCTCTCGGTTCGCGTGGCGGAATGGCGATCCATTACAACTTCCCGGTCGACGGCGAATACTCGATCAAAGTCCGCCTCCAGCGGCAGTATCAGGACTACATCAAAGGCATGGGTTGGCCACAGCAGCTCGACCTTCGTCTCGACGGCCGTCTTCTGAAGCGCTTCACGGTCGGCGGCGAAGCGAAGGGCCGTGCGGCCGCGGCGAGCTATGAAGGCGATGGCGAGCCCGGCTTCGCCGGCGACGACTCGTGGGAAAAGTACATGCAGATCGGCGGAGACGCCGGTCTTGACGTCCGCATTCCCGTCGGAGCCGGTCCGCATGTGGTGGGAGTTTCGTTTGTCCGGGAAATGTGGGAACCGGAAGGCCTGACTCAGCCGATCCAGCGCGGGCGCGTCATCACGAACGATGCGGTCTACATGGACTTCGCGAACGTCGGCGCGGTCCAGATCGGCGGTCCGTATAATCCCGCCGGCATCGCCAAGGACACACCGAGCCGGCGCGCCATCTTCGTATGCCGGCCGAAATCCCCTTCCGAAGAAACGGCGTGCGCTACAAAAATTCTTTCCAAAATGGCGCGCCTCGCCTATCGCAGGCCGGTCAAGCCGGCCGATGTGAGCACGCTTCTCGACTTTTTCAACAGCGGCCGCCGCGAAGCGCAAGCCCGGCAGGGCGCAGCCTCAAGTCGCGACGCGCAAGCCCGGCAGGGCGCAGCCTCAAGTCGCGACGCGCAAGGTAAAGACGGCGGCAGCTTCGATGCCGGCATCCAGTTCGCTCTCGAACGGCTGCTCGCCGATCCGGACTTCCTGCTGCGGATTTACCGCGATACCCGGCAAAGCGAAAACATCTACAAACTGAGCGATCTCGAAGTCGCCTCGCGCCTCTCGTTCTTCCTGTGGAGCAGCATCCCGGACGAGCGCCTGCTCGATCTTGCGGAAAAGAATCAGCTGACGAATCCCGACACGCTCGAAAAAGAAGCCCGCCGGATGCTGGCCGATCCGCGCGCCACCGACTCTCTCGTCAACAACTTCGCATCGCAATGGCTGAACCTGCGGCGGGTCGAGGAGTCGGTTGTCGATCCGGAGAAGTATCCGAGCTATGACTTGAGCCTGATTCAGGGTTTTCAGCGCGAAACGGAATTGTTCGTCGGCAGCACCATCAAAGACGACCGCAGCGTGCTGGAGTTGCTGAACGCCAATTACACCTTCGTCAACGAACGGCTGGCGCGGCATTACGGAATTCCCGGCGTTTATGGAACACGCTTCCGCCGCGTGACGCTGCCGGATCTGAATCAGCGCGGCGGTCTGCTTGGACAGGGTTCTCTGCTGGTCACGACGTCGTATCCGGATCGAACGTCGCCCGTGTTGCGTGGAAAGTTTCTGCTCAACAACATCTTCGGTCTGCCGATTCCGCCGCCACCGCCGGGCGTCGACACCAATCTCACGGAAAACAAGGCCGGAGCAGCGCCGAAATCCATACGTGAAAGGCTGGCACAGCACCGGACGAGTCCCACCTGCAACAACTGCCATTCGGCGATTGACCCGCTGGGATTCGCGCTCGAAAACTACGATGTCATCGGGGGCTGGCGAACGATCGATGAAGCCGGCAAGCCCGTCGATGCGACCGGCACCACGCCGGGCGGGAAAAGCATTCAAGGCCTTCCCGGATTGCGTGCTTTGCTTCTGGAAGATCCCGAGCAGTTCCCGCGGACGGTGACGGACAAGTTGATGGCATATGCGCTGGGACGGCGCGTGGAATATTACGATCGTCCTTCAATCCGCAAGATCGTGCACGATGCGGCGGCTCAGAACTACAAGTGGTCGGCAGTCATTATCGGTATTGTGAAGAGTCCCGCATTTCTAATGCGGGAAAAGGAACCACAGAAGGGACAAATATGAACTTCCTTGAATCGAAGTCGTTGTCGCGCCGTACTGTTCTGCGCGGAATGGGCGCCGCGGTTGCACTGCCCTTCCTGGACGCGATGATTCCCGCAGCAAAGGCTGCGTCGAAGCCGGCGAACCGTTTCCTGACCTTCTATGTGCCGAACGGCATGGCGATGGAATACTGGTCGCCGAAAGGCGAAGGCAGCACGTTTGAACTCTCGCCGATTCTCGAACCGCTCGCGCCATTCAAGGATCAGATGATCGTGTTGTCCGGAGTGCATGCGAGCTGGAATTACATTCACGCGGGGGCTTCCGGCTCGTTCCTGACCGGCACGCCGCGCGGCGGAAAGAACGAGATCGAGATCATTGCCGATGTCTCCATCGACCAGCTCCTCGCGCGGCATTACAGCAGCGAAACGCAGGTCGGATCGCTGGAACTATCGTTGGACACGCCCGCCAATGCCGGCGCCTGCACAGGCAATCTGAGCTGCGCGTACACGCACACGATTTCCTGGCGGAATCAGACGCAGCCCCTGCCGATGGAATACAACCCCCGCGCGGTTTTCGAGCGGCTGTTCGGCGACAGCGGCAAAACCGATTGGCCCGCGCGTGAAGCGCGTATGATGCAGCACAAAAGCATCCTGGATTCGGTGATGACCAAACTCTCCAGCCTGAAGCAGGAACTGGGTCCGCAGGACCAGGCGAAGGTCAGCGAATACACCGACTCGATCCGCGATGTCGAACGCCGCATTCAACGGGCTGAGGAACAACGTGATATTCCATTGCCCGCTGTCGAGCAGCCCCAAGGTGTGCCGGCGGTGTTCGAAGATCACCTGGCGGTGATGTTGGACCTTCAGCTTCTCGCGTTCCAATCGGATCTGACGCGCGTGATTTCGTTCATGATCGGAAAGGAACAGAGCGCGAGACCGTATCCTCAGATCGGCGTACCGGAAGCACACCATCCGCTGTCGCACCACGATAATGTTCCGGAGATCGTCGCGCAGATGTCGAAGATCAACCGCTACCACGCCGAATTGTTTTCGAAGTACCTCGCGAAACTGCGCGCCACACCCGACGGTGATGGGACCCTGCTCGATCACATGATGATCCTGTACGGCTCGGGCATTTCCAACAGCACGCGCCACGCGCCGGACAATCTGCCGCTCCTTCTGATCGGCGGCGGAGCCGGCCGGCTGAAAGGCGGCCGGCACATCGTATATAAGGAGAAACCGTCGATGGCCAACCTCCTGGTCACCATCATGGACAAGATGGATGTCCCCGTCGATAAAGTCGGCGGCAGCGACGGCAAACTCCAACTCGACGGCGTCGGCATATGAGAGAAAGAAGATTAGCCACAAAAGGCACAAAAGGGCTCCTGATGTGCCTTTTGTGGCTAATTCCCTCTTTCGCTGCGGACCTTCGTCCACCCTTGGTAGATGCCGCAAAAAAAGGCGATCGCGAGGCCATCCGCTCTCTCCTGAAACAACCCGGAGCCAATGCCAACATCACCGAAGCCGACGGCACAACCGCCCTGCACTGGGCGGCCTACCACGACGATCTCGAAACGGCCGATCTGCTGATTCGTGCGGGAGCGAAGGCCAATCTCGCCAACGATCTTGGCGCGACGCCGCTTTGGGCAGCCTGTGAAAACGGGAGCGAAGCGATGGTCAAGCGCCTGCTGGCAGCCGGCGCGAATCCCAATGCGAAGCTGCTCTCGGGCGAAACCCTGTTGATGATTGCTTCCCGGACCGGCAATCCCGCCGTCGTCGAGCAGCTTGCCGCGAAAGGCGCTGAGGTCAATGCGCGGGCGGCGCGCAACCAGACGGCGCTGATGTGGGCGGTCGCGCAAAAGCATCCGGAAGTGACCAGGGTGCTGCTGGCGCATCATGCGGACGTCCACGCGAAATCGGACGCCTGGGATTACGTCATGGCGGTCTCGCCGCACGGTTATCTCGAATACAACAAGGCGATTCCGCATGGCAACGACACGCCGCTGCTCTTTGCGGCGCGCGCCGGCGATCTCGAATCCGCGAAAATGCTGGTCGCGGCAGGCGCCGATGTGAATGAAGCCGATGCCTGGGGCATCAGTACCACAGTTCTCGCTGCTCACGCCGGGTTCCCCGATGTGGTTGCGTTTCTGCTCGACAAGGGCGCCGACCCGAACGCCGCCAAGGCCGGCTTCACGGCCCTGGACGAAGCCATCATGCATCGTGACGAGCAAATGGTCACCGCGCTGCTCGATCACGGCGCGGACGCCAATGCGCCGTTGCGCACGTGGACGCCCACACGGCGAACCTCCAAGGATTACAATTACGATCCCGAGCTGGTCGGAGCGGCGCCGTTCTGGCTGGCGGCTCGTTTTACTGAGCCGAATGTCCTGCGCCTGCTGTTGAAGCATGGCGCCGATCCGCATTTCGTCCATCACGGCGATAAAGTCGTTGAAGGCCGTGGCGGCAATCCATTCGAACACCGCAAAGATGTCACTACCCCGCTGATGGCGGCGATGGGGATCGGCGGCGGCGCCGCATGGATCGAGATCGAGCGCGCTCAACGCGAAGCTCTCGCCTTGGAAACTGCCAAACTTCTGGTAGATTCCGGTGTCGATATCAATGCGGCCAATACCGACGGCAGAACGGCACTTGACGGCGCCCGCACACTGCGGTATCAAAGCGTGATTCAGTATTTGACGGATAAGGGCGCCAAGGCCGGCACTGGAGCAGGCCGCGGGGCAAGGCAAACCAGATGAAGAAAAAGATTTTGATCGTTGCGGTTTTTCTGCTCAGCGTATCCGCCTTCGCCCAGTTCGGCGGACAACTCGGCGGACGCCGTGGCGGCGGTTTTGGAGAAGGGGCCACGGGCGGACAATGTCTGGTTCCCGGCTACAGAGGGACCGGCGAAGAAGACCTGCCCACTCCCCGCAAAATGGAGAAGCTCGGTTTTGTATATGCCCGGGTCCGCTATCACCTCCAGCCGTTCTGGCGCGGCGAAGTCCCCTGGCACCACGACTATCCGGACGGCGACACAATGTTTCCGACATCCCTCGGCCGCCTCACGATGACCGATACGGATTTCAACTCGTTCCAGATCGTCGATATCGACAGCAAAGAACTATTCAAGTATCCGTTCGTCTATATGTCAGAGCCCGGTTTTCTCGATTTACTTCCGGCCGACGTCAAAAATCTGCGGGAATATCTGGATCGAGGCGGCTTCTTATTGATGGACGATTTCCGCGGAAACGAGTTCGACAATTCCCAGTTCGAAAATATGCATGAACAGATCAGGAAGGTCTTCCCGGACCGTGAGATGGCGCCGGTGCCTCCGACGCATCCGATCTTCCACTCTTTCTATGACATAGAGCCCAATAAAATGCTTCCGCCTTATCGCATGTACAACTCCGGCGAACCCCAGTTCCTCGGCATTTCGGATGCAAAAGGTAACCTCCAGGTGATGATCGATTTCAACAACGACATCAGCGAATACTGGCAGGCTCTGGATACCGGTGCGTGCTCCATTCATGAGGCCGGGGTGGCCGTTGAACTTGGCGTCAATTATGCTGTTTACGCAATGACGCACTAGAGTTAAGGTTGGTTGAGTAACTCTTTTGAAACGTTTCCTCATTCTGCTTGTTCTGGCTCTACTCTGCGCAGGTCCTGCCAGGTCCGACTGGTACGAACCGGAGCCGGAATTTGTCTATGCCCGTCTGCAGTGCACGAACCGCCTGTCTGAAGCTTGGTCAATCTGGCCGAATTACTTTCCGGACAATCCACCCTGGCACCACGACTATCCGTTAGCCGATGAGTTTTTCGTCGGGTTGATCCATGAACTTACGGGCGTAAGAGTCTCTTCAAAGTCCTACAAAGTCGTCCGCCTCGACAGCGATGAGATCTTCAAGTATCCCTTTATGTATTTGTCCGAACCGGGATTCCTGGACCTGACAGACAAAGAGGTCAAAAACCTCGGGGAATACATCGGGCGGGGCGGGTTCATCATGGCAGATGATTTTCGTCAGGCAGGCTACGTTTCAAACGTCAATGAACTCGAAGTGTTGCGTCACTACTTGAAGTTGGCGGTCCCCGACCGCGAGTTGGTGCGGCTCGACATCACTCACCCTATTTTTCACTCGTTTTACGACATCCCTGACCTGAATATGGAGCCTCCTTACGGAAATACGGCGGCGGATCGCGCCCTGGGCCGTAATTTCTTTCCACAGTTCTGGGGAATGTCCGACGAAAAAGGCAATCTGCAATTGATCGCCAACTACAACAATGACATTGGCGACTTCTGGAAGTACCTCGACAAAGGCGAGGCGCCTCTTCAGGAAAGCACACGGTCGATCCGGATGGGCATCGACTACGTGATGTACGCCCTGACCCACTGATCCCGCCCAGAAATTCTGCTAAACTACCGGCTCCCATGGCGACGGTGCGTTTCACCCAGAACATTCAACGACACGTTTCATGCCCGACGCGCGAGGTTTCCGGATCGACGCTGCGCATCGTGCTCGATGCGTATTTTCAGGAGAATGAACGCGCCCGCGGATACGTCCTTGATGAGCAGGACCGGATCCGGCAGCACATGGTGGTATTTATCGACGGCGAAATGGCCCGCGACCGCGATTCCCTCAGCGATCCGGTAAAGCCGAATTCGACAATCGACGTGATTCAGTCATTATCAGGAGGTTCGATATGAGCGATCGTTGTTACATTGCGACAAGAAAAGGGCTGTTTACCGTGGATCGTGGAGCATCCAAATGGTCGATCAGCCACGCCAATTTTGTCGGGGACAATGTCACGCTCGTATTGCACGACCATCGTAGCGGCAACCTGTTCGCAGCGTTGAATCACGGACACTTCGGAATCAAAGTGCACCGTTCGACAGACCGCGGTGAGACCTGGCAGGAGATTTCGACGCCCCAGTATCCCGCCATGCCCGAGGGCTACACTCCCAAGATCATTCCCTTCATCAACAAGCCGCTCGACTGGTCGCTGAAATTGATCTGGGGCCTGGCCGCGGGCGGAGCCGATCAGCCCGGTCGGATCTGGTGCGGCACGATGCCGGGCGGACTGTTCAAATCAGAAGACAACGGTGATTCCTGGGAACTGAACCGTCCGCTCTGGGACCATCCGAAGCGCGAAGAATGGGGCCCGAACGGCGCGGAGTGGCCGGGGATCCATTCCATCTGCGTCGATCCGACGGATTCGAAGCACGTCAGCGTCGGCGTTTCGACCGGCGGCGTCTGGATCACACGCGATGCCGGAAAGTCCTGGTCGTCGACCGGGGGCGGAATGCGATCCGAGTATGCTCCGCCGGAGCAGCAAGGCGATCCGAACGGCCAGGACGTTCACTGCCTGGTTCAATGCGCCTCAAGCCCCGGCACGTTCTGGATTCAGCACCACAATGGAATCTTCCGGTCGACCGACGGCGCCTCCTCATGGACTGAAATCGAGGACGTGAAACCGTCGGTGTTCGGATTCCCGGTAGCCGTTCATCCGAAAAACCCGGACATTGCGTGGTTTGTGCCTTCAACGAAGGACGAAAAGCGATGCCCCACAGATGGACGCGTCGTGGTGAATCGCACGAGCGACGGCGGAAAGACATTTGAAACGCTGCGCCGCGGGCTGCCGCAGGAATACGCCTACGATCTGGTCTACCGCCACGGCCTCGACGTCGACGAATCGGGAAACCGGCTGGTCTTTGGCTCAACCACCGGATCGGTCTGGATCAGCGGCGATGGAGGCGATTCCTGGCAGACCGTTTCGTCCAATCTGCCGCCAGTCTATGGCGTTCAATTCGCCAAAAACTCATAGTGCCGGCGGTATGAGGCCAGATCCGGCCTGGAGCAGCGCAGCGTGAAAAGAACTCTCTCGAAGGCTTCCGGAGATGCCCACAACTACAGGCATTTCATGTGTTTAGCACATATTTGACGGCCCGTAAATTTTCGCCCCGACTCCGGGGTGTCGTTTAGGCTAAGATAGGCCCGCCTGAATCCTGAATCCCAAGCGGATCCCGTTTTCAGGCGATCTGCTTTAAAGAGGTCTGTTTTCGCGTCATGAAAAACCTAACGCAAAAAATAAAAACAAACGATCCGACGAAACCCATCTGGTGCGCGCACTGCTACGTGCGGATCGCGCCTTCCGAGCGGCATGCCGTAAAGAGCGGCAAGACTTATCATCAAGGTTGTTACTCCAAACTACACGATAAAGACCGGAATTCAGGAAACTGACGGGAGCCCGAACACCTGATCTTATTGCGGGGGATCTCGCGTGATCGTCGTCGCATCGAGGTCGCCGCCGCTGCCGTTTTTCGGCGTTCCGGCGACGGCGATGCGGTCGCCGACGTGAAGATCGGTAAACGTGAGATCCGCGTTCGCCAGCTTGATGACGGTGTCCTTGCTGACATAAACCTTGTATTCCTTAGGCTGACCGGATTGCGAACCTGAGCGCGATCCGCCGGTGTTGCCTCCGGGATAGCCGCCGCGCCGCCGCCCGCCGCCGCCGCCGGGAAAGCCGACACCGCCGACACCACCCCCGCCTCCGCCGCCCTGCCGGCGTGTGTTGCCGTTGTTGCTGGGGTTACCGCCCGTAGCTGCGGACTGGATGTTTCTAACGGTCAGCATCTGCTTCTTTGCGTCAACCTTCGTGATCTCCGCAGTGCCGACAATCTGCGCCTTATCGCTGTTCTTGTCCTGCGCGGACGCCGGAATCGCGAACAAAACTACTGCGCTCATCGAGATGAGCCATCGTTTCATATCGATTCTCCTCATCAACAGCCATTATAGACGTCCGCAAAATCAAAACAGGGAGATTAGTGCCGCAACCAAACTTCTTTAGCCGCAGATGACGCGGATGACGCACATGGGGCGCAAAAACGAACTTTTGAGGCGCCCCATCTGCGTCATCTGCGGCTAAAACCTTTGTTACTTCTTCGGGACGAGCTTAATCTCGAAGAGCTTCGGCCAGAGCTTCCCCGTGACGAAGAGCCGGTCTGCAGCGGCGTCATAAGCGATGCCGTTGAGCACGGCATCCTGGTTGGTTCGATCCGCTTTAGGAAGGATGCCCGAAAGATCGATCCATCCGAGAACCCTGCCGTCGGCAGGCGAAATCCGTGCAATCCGGTCGGTCTGCCAGACATTGGCGAAGATCTCACCCTTCACGAATTCGAGCTCGTTCAGTTCCGTTACCGGCGTGTTTCCGTCCTTTACCGTGATGCGCCGGATCTCTTTCAGTGTGGCCGGATCCCAGACGCGAATCTGGGACGTGCCGTCACTCATAAAGATCTGTTTTCCGTCGTTCGTGAGGCCCCAACCTTCGCCGGAATACTGAAAGCTTCGCAGCACAGTCAGCTTGGCCTTGTCGTAGACGAAGCCGGTGTTCGACTGCCAGGTGAGTTCGATGAGTTGATTCCCGACCAGCGTGATGCCCTCGCCAAAAAACGGCTGCGGCACGTCGAAAATCTGGAGGACACGGCCGGTGGTCAGATCGACCTTACGAACCGAGGAATGGCCGGGAATACCGGTGCCTTCGTACAGGAATCCGTCACGATATTCGAGGCCTTGGGTGAAAGCGTTTTTGTCGTGAGGATAGGTGTTGATCACGCGGTACGAGTATTGCGGCGCGGGAACCAGCCACAAAAGGCAGGAAAACAGCAGTTGTGAAATCGGCATTTCAGTATTCGAGAAGTTTCGTGACCTGGCCCCGCAGATCGTCCACCGACGGCAGCACTTCTTCTTCGAGCGATACGGCAGACGCCACGAAGGAGTCTTTTGCGCCGACGCGAAGCACCGGCGCATCGAGGTGATCGAAGCAATTTGACGCAATGCGCGCCACCACTTCCGCGCCCCATCCCATGGTTACGGCATCTTCGTGAAGCACGAGAACACGGTTCGTTTTCCTGACGCTCTCAAAGACCATTTCATCATCCATCGGCACGATTGTCCGGAGATCGATGACTTCGAGGTCAAACTCATCCGCGATCTCCAGGGCAGTGTACACCGTCGCGCCCCAGGTTACGATGGTGGCCGCATTTCCAGCCCGCCGGATTCTGCCTTTACCGAACGGGACAAGATAGTCCGCGTTCGGTTCACGTGCTTTGGCCGAAATATGCCGGTACAGCCGCTTGTGTTCAAGGAACAGGACCGGATCATCGCATCGCGCAGCCGTTTTGATCAATCCCTTCGCGTCTTCCGCATTGCTCGGAAAGACGATGTACCAGCCGGGCGTATGCGCGTAGATCGCTTCGACACACTGCGAATGAAACGGGCCGCCTTTGATGCGGCCGCCACAGGCCATGCGCACGACAACAGGGTCCGACCACATGCCGTTGCTGCGCCAGCGCAGCGTCGGAATTTCGTTCCGCATCTGCATGAAGCCCGGCCACGAATAATCCGCGAACTGGATTTCGACGATGGGTTTGTAGCCGTCGATCGCCATGCCTCCGGCGACACCGACGATGCTCGCTTCGGAGAGTGGCGAATTCTGGACGCGGTCGGGATAAAGATTCGTGAGGCCGCGCGTCACACCGAATACTCCGCCCTTGGGATCCGCGATGTCCTCTCCCCACATCACAATTTTCGGATTGCGCTCCATTTCCTCGCGCAGGCCGCGATTGAGAGCCTCCACCATGGAGATCGTATCTTCCGAAACATATCCGGGCGGTTTCTCTTCGAAGAAAGGCGTGCGGTCGCTATAGATGTGCGCCGTCACATGTCCGGTTTCCGGTTGTGCCGCGGCGTCGGCTTCATCGGCCGCCTTGCCGACCTCTTCCTGAATGCCGGCCCGCATTTTGTCCATGTCCTCACGGGACATGATCCGATGTTTGAGCAAATACGTCTCGGTTTGCGCGATCGGATCACGCTCGCGCGCCCGCGCCAGTTCTTCCACACTGCGATATTTGGTCTGGTCATCCGAAGACGAATGCGATTCCAGCCGCACGACCTCGGCTTCAACCAGAATCGGTCCTCCGCCCTCTCGCATCCGTTCGATCAGCGGCGGGAGAGTCTGGTAAATCGACTCGTACCAGGTGCCATCCACGTGGTAGCTGGGAAGCCCGAAGCCGGCCGCAATGCGATGAATTTCCGAACTCGTCTGGGCGTTTTGAGGAACGCTGATCGCGTAGCCGTTGTTCTGTATGAGAAAAAGAACCGGCAGTTCCTCACGGGTCGCCCAGTTCACGGCCTCGAAAAACTCGCCTTCACTGGTTGCGCCTTCGCCGGATGAAACGTAGACAATCGCGTCGCTGCCGTCTTTGCGGAGTGCCTTCGCCATGCCAACTGCAGGCAGATACTGCGTGCCGGTACATGCGGTTTGAGAAACCAGATGCAGTTCGCGCGATGAAAAGTGCTCCGGCATGTTGCGGCCGTTCGAGCTGGAATCGCCTTCCCGGCTGAGCATGTGCAGAAAAATGTCTTTCATCGGCATGCCGAGGGCATAGGCGATGGCCTTCTCGCGGTAGTACGGAAAGAACCAATCATGGCCGGGTTGCATCAGCATGACCGTTCCAACCTGCACTTTCTCGTGACCGCGGGTTGAGGCAAGAAATGAAATTTTTCCCTGCCGGGTGAGGATCTTCAGGCGTTCTTCAACGTAGTAAACGCCGAGCATCTTCCGGTAGAGTTCCCGAATCACCGCATCGGGCACGATCCGGTGTTCGGCGCCTTCCTGTAAGTCAGCTGTTCCCATAGACTTCCTGCTCATAACCCCCGTCCTTCATGCGATCAGGATAATCCCAATATATGTTTGGACGGCACTTTCGCCAGACAAGCGGCGTTAATCGAAGACACTTCGGCCATCAAGCGCAGCAGAAATCTTTTTCTCATGCGCGACCGCGGCTTGGAAATCCGCGTGCGGATCGCAGCGCTGCTCGACGACGCGCACGAAACGATGGAGGCGTTCGAACCCGCCGATCTTGTCGGTATCTCCGAGTTTTGCGGCATCGAGCGCCGATGAGAGCACGGACAAGGATTCGTCATAGGTTTTCAGCGGAACCGGAAACGGATGGCGGTCCTTGCCGCCCAGGGCAAACGAAAACCGCGCCGGATCCACGAACCGCGCCGGCGCTCCGTGTACGACCTCGGCAACCAGAGCCAGTGTCTGCAAGGTTCTCGGACCGAGCTTTTCGAGCAGTAGAAGTTCGGCGAAATTGTGGAACTCGCGTTCATAAGCCACAGCCAGGACAGCGCCAAGCCGCTTGAGATCCATATCCGAAGCCCGCACATCGTGGCGGGTGGGAACGACGAGACGGTACGCCTCATCGAGAGTCTCCACCGGTTTCTGACGGACGATATCCAGCAGCGCAAGCTGCGCCGGCCCGGCATGGCCGTCGACCAGGTTCATGATCTCGCCTTGCGGCTCGCCGACGATGCCGGTATGGGGATCGGCGGTAAAATCCCGAACCGCTGGAGAATGCCAGTGATACCGCCGCGCAAGACCGCTCGCGTCATTCATGCCCTGCTGCACGACCGCCCACTCGCCCTCAGCAGTGATTACAAAATTGTGCAGATAAATCTGGAAGCCGTCGGCGATGGCATTGTTATCGATTCTTGCCGTAAGCCGGCTGGTGCGGACCAGCGCCTCGCCGTCGAAGCCCTTGCGTTCGGAAATCGATCGTAATTCGTCCGGCGTATTTCGCGAATGCCGCCCGCGGCCGCCGCAAATATAGATGCCGAGTTCGTCTGCGCGGCCCTGAAGCCCGCGCTTTAGCGCGCCCATGACGGAGGTTGTAATACCCGAAGAGTGCCAGTCCATTCCCATGACCGAACCAAAGGCCTGAAACCAGAACGGATCGCTCAGGCGGGAAAGGAACTCGGAGCGGCCGTAACGGACAACGATCGTTTCAGTAATCGCTGTGCCCAGTTTCGCCATGCGGTCGGCCAGCCACTGGGGCACACGGCCGCCATGCAACGGCAGATCTGCAGTGCCCGAACGTTTCATAGGAAAGATTTTAGCCGCGGATTGGCCCTTAAGATGCGGCAAATCCAAAGGAGGTACATATGGCTTCCAACCGAATATCGCCCGATGAAGCAAACGCCCGCGTGCTGGCCGGTGAGCCCATGGTCTTCGTCGACGCTCGAAACGCAAAGGACTGGAGCGAGTCCAGCCGTAAAATCCCCGGCGCCATCCGAATCACTGCGGACGATCTTCCAGCCCGGCTCGATGAAATCGATCGCGATGCAACGGTCATCACCTATTGCACTTGTCCGAACGAAGAATCCAGCGTCGCGCTGACTCAGGTTTTCAGAGATAACGGCTATCGCGCCTTCGCGCTTCGCGGCGGCTTCAACGCCTGGGCTGCGGCCGAGTACCCGCTGGAACGGAAACTCAAGGCTGCTTAGACCGGCTCTTTTTGGCCGGAGCTTTGCGCATCGCCGGAGCGCGCTTCGGAGGCTCCTCCGCGCTGCCTTGTTTGGCTGCGCTGACGTGAACCATCCCCTCTTCGAAATCAACTTTCACCGTGTTGACGTCGATGGGCTGCGGCAACTGGATCGACCGGAAGACCGTCGCCGACTTGAAATCGCATAGATGGACAGTCCCGCTCCCGGCATCATGCTGATGCGTAAATTGCGACTTCAACAGGATCTGGTCTGAGGTCACCATGATATTCACGTCGTCCGGCTGGACACCGGCAACCGCAAACTTCACATCGAACATCCCATCGCGCTCGAGCAGTTCGACCGGCGGCACGGAAATAACTTCAGATTCCGCCGCAATCCAGTCGTATAACTCATGTGCATCGGGCGGCCGCCTGTGGGAAAGCTCGAAGGCACGCTGGCGGATGCGGGCCTGGATTTCTTCGGTTTCAGCGGTGATGGGATCGTTATTATCCAGAACAACGAGCTTGGCAGACTTCTGATCTCTTTTCATGCTTCACTCCGTGTTCGATCACGAAATACTAGAATAGCAAAAGATTTTCCCGGCGTTTGCGGCTAGAATTGGGTGCTTGTTCTTGCGGAGAGGTGCTGGAGCGGTTGAACAGGCCGGTCTCGAAAACCGGAGTGGGGGTAACTCCACCGTGGGTTCAAATCCCACCCTCTCCGCCTTATTACTAGTATTGTCAATAAGTTGTTGAATCTAGAATTCGTCCCACAGAATATCGCGATCAGGAAGCTAAACGGAAAGTTCGTATCACTGCAAATGTGCGATTGCAGCCTTTGCGATTGCGGCCTTAGTCGCAGTCTCCGCTCTTCGCTTCCTCTACGCTTTAAAGATCTGCGAAAACTCTTTTTTCAAATAAGTAGCGTCTTTTTCGAATAAGTTGCGTCTTTTTCAAATAAGTGGCGTCTTTTTCGAATAAGTCGCTGAACTTTTCAGTTTGTAGCTGCTTTTTCAAAACTTAAGCGTCTTTTTTTGAATCGTCAGTTATTGTTTTGAAAAAGACGCTGAAGATTTGAAACTTCAGCTTCCTTTTTCGAATAAGTGGCGTCTTTTTCAAATAAGTCGCTGAACTTTTCAGTTTGTAGCTGCTTTTTCAAAACTTAAGCGTCTTTTTTGAATCGTCAGCTATTGTTTTGAAAAAGACGCCGATGATTTGAAACTTCAGCTTCCTTTTCGAATAAGTGGCGTCTTTTTCAAATAAGCCGCTGAACTTTTCAGTTTGTAGCTGCTTTTTCAAAACTTAAGCGTCTTTTCCTAACTGACTCCTTCACTAACCCGATCGACTCGAACTCTGGCTGTTTTGATAGCACACGGGGAACAGCGGAGCACCAGTCCGCCGGAAGTTAGTTAGTAACTTAACTTATGTTCCGACTTCTCAGTTCGTTGACGAGAGACCCAAATAGGGGCGGTCCATGGATGTCTATTGGACCGCCCCAAAATAAGAAAAGTCAGAAGTTGATCCGGGCGCTGAGGATGAACCGGCGGGCAGCCGAAGCGCTGGTGATCTGTCCGAAGGTCGTGGAGTCGATATTAACTGTGGGGGCGCCGAAGTTCGCGTGGTTCAGGATGTTCGTTGCATCCATGCGGACCTCAAACGATTTGCTTTCGGAGATCCGGATTCGCTTGATCAGGTCGGCGTCCAGCGTAAACCTGCCCGGGCCTTGGATCACGTTGCGCCCGAGCGTTCCGACCTGTCCGGGTTGCGGATTAACCAATACGGGATTGCCTTGAGCATCGGTGATCGCGAAGTTGGTGTAACGCGTGTTCAAAGAGTTCGTCGCCGTGACGCCGGCGGCGCCGGGATCGGTGATCTGCTGGAATCCACTGAAGTAGACAACCCCGTTAGAGCGTTTGGTCACCTGGCCGGAGCTTTTCGGAAAGTTCCCGACCAACATGGGAGTGGCGCCTGAGGTCGTTTGCCAGATGCTCGACACCGGCGCCGTAATCGAGAGCGGCGAGCCGGAAGTAAAGCCCATGATGGCGCCAAACTGCCACTGCTCCACAAGACGCTGGATCCAGCCGTTGGAATTGGCGAAAAGCAGCCTGTTGGGTCCGAACGGCAGTTCAAAAGTACCGTTGCTCGTCACGGCGTGGGTCCGATGGAAACCGAGCACGGCCTTTTCGAGCGCGAGATTGTTGGGATTGCGTGGCGCAAGCGTCCCCTGTTCGGTTTCGAGGCTGCCGATCGTCCGGCTCCAGGTATACGATGTCTGGTTCGACAAGCCGTGCGACAGCCGCTTGGTCACCACGACTTGCAGCGAATGGTAGGTCGAACTGCTCGGGTTGCCCTCGATGGTGGCCTGCGCAAACTGCGGATTCGTGACCAGCCAGTTCTCCGGGAAGACTCCGCTGTTGCGGACGATTCCGCCACCGCTGCCCGCAATTACCGTGGAGTTATTGGTCAGATAATCCGCGAGCTGGCCGATGTTGCCGTTGGCGAGAAACACGCGGGTCGCCGTGGAATTCCGCAGCGCGGCCGATCCGGTAAGCGTCGTTCCATTGACGGTGCCACCGGCGCCCGGCAAGCTCAGTCCATTCAGCAGGAGGTTGAACAAAGGAGAACTGCCTCCGGCCCGTGTCGTGTTGAACGCCTGCAACAACGTTTCCCCGCCAGGAGCTGTGGCGTTAATATTCTCGACGTTGAGCGGAATCCCGCCGAACAGCTTCGTGCCTTTTGTTCCGACGTACGAGACCCTCAGCGAGGTGCTTGCCGACAGTTTGCGGTCGATTTCGAAGTTGATGTTCTGAATATACGGCGCCACCCGATGAGCCGCGAAAGCCGAAATACTCTCGGCCCGCGTTCCGTCGATAGGCGACGGCGTGAGCGGAGGAACCGCATAGGGCAGCGGGAAGCTTACATTGGTCAGATCCGTATAGGTGTTGGGTGTGACTGTTGCCCCAAGAGTTCCCGTACCGGTAAACAACCCCGGCAGCGACCCAGCCACCGAATTGATGCCGCCAGGAACGTTCTTCAACTCGCCGCCCGTGTAGCTGATGCCGTAGCCGGCGCGCAACACGGTCTTGTCCTTTCCGAACCACGGCACCGACCAGCTGAAGCCGAGCGCCGGCGCCAGGTTGTTCCAGTCGTCGTTCCGCAGCTTGATGTTCGGATTCGGGGAGTCCTTTCCGACAAACTGCACGCGCGTCAGGTTGGCGAGACCGCCGCAGGAGTATCCGCACAGGTTCGCTGCGCCGCCGACAGGCGCTCCGAGAATGCCGTTGGCTTCATAGGGAACGCCAAACCATTCCCAGTGAATGCCGAGATTCATGGTGAGTGAAGATGTAACTTTCCAATTGTCCTTGAAGAAGCCGCTGAATTCGTTGGCATGGTAGTCGAAAAGTTTCAGCGTAACGCCGTTCTGATAGCCCAAAAACACAGGGTTCTTGGAACTGCGCACGACGGCGCCCTCGCGAAGCGTCCCGACGGATCCGGACAAGTCATACAATAGATTTGCCGCCAGAGTCGCATTCGTTTGCGTCAGACCGGTAACGGTGACGTTAGTGGGATTCGGACCGGCGCCGAAGATCGCCTGCGGCGTGAAGTTGCTGTCGTTCCAGCCTTGCGAACGGTCGCGCCGGTATTCCGCGCCCGCTTGGAACGCGTGTTTGCCCTTCGTCCAGCTGATGTCATCGGCGTAGCTCCAGAGCGGGCTGATCGAGCCGCGCGTGGAACCGTCCCCGGCGCTCCAGTTCAGGATGTTCGTGCTGGGAATCGCCGAATTCGTCGTCGTCGGCTGGAACGGGATACCGTTCACGACCGGAAGCAGTGCGAAAGCCTGTTTCGCTGTCGGATCGGGCGAGGGACCGTCTGCGGATCCCTGCCGGCCCACGTACCACGGCGCCCAGCTGGCAATTGACGTTTGGCGCAATCCGACGCGCACTTCGTTGAGAAGAGTCGGCGAAAGAGTCGATGTGAACGAAAAGTCGTACAAGCGGGGCCATTTGTCGTTCTGGCCCTGGTAGCCGCCCGGCCAGATGGGAAGGCCGGCCTGCGAGGTGTGATCCAGTCCGCGCTCCCAGGTGTAAACGAAACTGAGTTTATTCGCCGAGTTGAAGTTGTGATCGACGCGCAGGTTGAGCTGGTCGCGATTGTTCTGGTCGTAGGAGTTTCCGTTCGCCATGTCCTGGCCGCTGATGCGCTGCGTCCATTGATACCCGGCCGTGTTCAGGCCGTCGCCGATCGTCCAGTTGTTCGGCATCGGCATATTGGCCAGCAGCGTCTTCTGTACGAAACCGGTCGGATCGTAAGTCGGCCGGTTCGCATCGAACGTGAACATATTGATCGTTTTCAGGTCCGCCGCGGTCTGGCCGGCGGGCGGCAGCGGACTCCCGTCAAAGTTGACTGTCCGCACGGGAGAACTGGCGTTTCCGTTGTTCGCGTTCGCAAAGTAACGGAAGATTCCCTGCCGGGCCTGCGGCGTCAGCACCTGTCCGATCACCAACTGCCTGGCCACATCCCTCTGCTCTTCCACCAGAAAGAAGAAAAATGTCTTGTTCTTGATGATGGGGCCGCCCAGGCGGCCGCCGAACTGGTTGCGGTTTTCCCAGTTGGCCGGCGTGTGGTTGAAGTTGTTGAACCAGTTTGCCGCATCAAGCGCAGAGTTCTGATTGGTCCAGAACGCGCTGCCGCGGAACTGATTGGTGCCCGAGCGGGTCGACATCTGCACCTGGCCGGAACCACGGCCGGCTGCGGCGTCCACGGTTGCCGTCTCGACGCGGACTTCTTCGACGAGATCCGGGCTCACATAGGTGGATGCATACGTGCCCTGATCGTAACGCCCGTTGCTGACGACAAAGCCGTCGCGCGTCATGTTGAGGGCGCTTGTCCGGCCTCCGGCAAAGTACCCGTCGACGGAACCATCCGACGGGCCCGTTCCGGCCGTTATATTCACCAGATCCATCACATTGCGGCTTCCCAAAGGAAGGTCGCGGATTTTACTGTCCGGAAGCACATCGCCTACCGATGATGACGATGTCTCAATCTGCGTATCGGCTTCAGCAGTGACTTCAACAGCCTGCGCAACGGTGCCGACCGACAGCTTGAAATTCAATCGCGCCTGTTGCGACAAGCCAAGCGTCACATTATTGAAAGTCTGAGTCTGAAAGCCGGTAAGCTCCGCGCTTACTTTATAGTTTCCAGGCTGCAGGCTGGCAAATTGATACGAGCCGGACTCGTTGCTGATCACGGTCGTCACAATGCCGGTTCCGGTGTTTGCCGCGGTGACGGAGACCCCCGGAATCAAGGCGCCCGACGAGTCGGAAACGGTTCCGCCCAGCGTCGCGTTGCTTGTTTGCGCGAATAAAAATGCAGGAAACAGAAGAAACAGGATCGCAAAACACGGGGATCTTTTCATTGGTCTCTCCACATATCGACAAGTTGCCTGAATATTACCGATTCGCATTCTAATCGAGAATCAAAACCCTTGTTGCATTAGTCCACTCTGAGGGAGTAGAAAACCTTTCCGGACGTCGTTTCATATGGCCGGTTTTGGGGTGGCCACCGAGGAACTGGCAGGAGGAAGAAATGCCTGATAAAACGATCGCGACCAATTCGACCCTCAGGACAAAGTATCTGAATCTGGTTAAAGAGGTATTCGGCCGCTATCGCGCCCAGGTGGTGAGGGAGTCCGATTATACGGAGCAAGATCTCGGTGATTTATTCGTTATGACGAAGCCGGACGATGATAGCGAGGCACCGCCGCACGGCACAGTCGTACTGATTCCAGAGATCCACGAAGATTCGCACGAGGAGATCTATACCCCGGCAAGCCAATTGGCCGGCGTCATAATGTCAGCAGGGGCGGCGCTCAGCGTCGGGGTGGAGGAGCCGACATACCCGGACCACCATTCATGGCTTCCAAATGTTGCAGCCGACAGCAAGCATCGCCCCGACGTGATCGCGAATAAGAAGAAGCTGTTTGAAGCCGAGCCGAAGGCCCAGGCTGGCGTAGCGTACCAACTGTACGTGCTGCAAGTGGAGAAGGCCCCCAAGGCACCGGCATTTGTGTGGCACCGATTCCCGGCAGAACCCCGGAGGACACATCATGTCAACCGCAATGACGATGCAGTCAACACGGACATGGCGCGGTTGATTGACGAGCAGGCGGCAGCGGATCGTATAATCGTTTACCCCGTAGGTGCATACCACCTCGGCAGCGTCCACAATAAGACGTCATTGCTTCAACGCCTATCCACATTGGGATGGGAGCTTGAATTTTAGTCATTGTAATGGAGTCGACTCTTTCGAGTCTGGCTGCGCGGCAACGAGATGAAGGCCAATCCGGAAGAAACACACGATAGTCCGGTCAGGATCTATGAAGGGGCATCCCTCACGGTCAAAGGCGAGGTTGCAGCAAACCAGGCGGACCTTGTCCAGGACGTCACGTTCAAGTTCTACATCGACGGGAAACCGAATACCGACACCGATAAGACCATATCCATGTCGGAGGGCACAAAAGGCGCCTCTGGAGCCGTTACCGTCACGCACACACTGAATGCCCCTGTCGTACCGGACGATAAGGACTTCTACACTCTCGACTATCACGTCTTTTATAACGTCAAGAACAAAGCCGGCGATACGGAACCGCGGGAAACCTTCGCCGTCAAGAAGTTCGAAGTCCTGCCCAGAACCGCTCAGCTCAAGGTAACTGCAGCGGCAGATGGCTCTGCCCTGGGAAACTTTCAATTCAAGGTGCTTCAAGGCGGGAAACAGTTCGGCGGCATTCAAAGCACATTCGTGGTGGACACCACGAACGCCAAGGGGGACACGATTCCATCGGGCTCCGCCGAGTTCAATCTGGATTTGAAGCCGGGCTTCATCATCGTCCAGATGAATCCGTGCGAAATCACAGAGCAGACGGTCACGACCGGACGGAAGAGGGAGGCCAAGGGCGAGATCAAATTCAAAGCCTGTTTTGTGATGCCGAAGCAGGGGAATGTCCAGCAGTGGGTCAATGAGCCTTCGGAAAATCATGGACAAACCGGACTGGCCAACGAAGTTGTCATCACCGTCGGTGTCGATGGAGACGAGGACCGCCTGCTCAAAATCGCCAGCGACAAAACCGAAGTCCACTTCCGCGTGACATTTGGACCGGACGATACGGAACAAGTCAAGAAAAGCGCCCGAAACGACCCCGCTTTTCCCACGAAAGTCGTGAAGGTTTCCGACACCGATACGACAGCGACAATCGAAGAAAAGACGGCCAACACAAAATACGAAGGGAAAGTGACGTTACCGGGCGGAACCGGCTCCTTCAAAGTCCAACTTGGGGTCGCCGGAGGTGATACCTGCCTGGTCGAGATTGCCGGATCGGATAAGTTCCTGACGGATGCCAACATACTTCCCGATCAGACACTCCGGTTCGAAAACTGGCGCCGCATCTATTACGAGTTGATGGTGAATTACTCACTGACGCCGCACGTGTTCTCGAGCGAATATCTGGATGAGGAGCGGGAGGTAACAAAGAAAGAGGCCGAGCAGGGCGGGAGAATTAACCTCGGCTATGGCGCCACTGCCTCTGGTACCTATGACAGCAGATTTCCACAAAGGAATTGCCTGCTCTGGAGCACGAAACTCCGCATGCAGGATCTAGGCAAACACCTGTTCATCGAGTTTGAACATGCGGGAACTCAGGTACCCCTCTTTGACAAGTCAGACGCGACAACAGTAACCAGGAAATTTCTAGGTTTGCCGGCCGAAAGCGACAACGACCCCGCCTATGTTCTCACCGGCTATAACTGGCGGGAATTGCCCAAAGAGCACTCCTGGTTCGCAAGAAACCCGGGGAGGACGCTCTACATGACTCCGTGCGATGCCATGATGCTGTGGCGGAAAGAGACCAAAGAGCCGCAAGCCGCCACGAAGGATTACAGCGGCACTCTGACCACTGCGACCGATTTCATCGATATGGAAGAAACGTTTGGCGGACGGTTCGTGCCGGTTTCCGGAGATGATGGAAACGATAGCATCACCGAAATCTCCTGGGTGGCCGACATCACAAAGGATGCTGTCGGCGCGCCCAGTCTCGAATTCAAAGAAACCCGTTTCGAAAAAATCGGCACTTATGCGTCGACAATGGAGGCCTCGATCACGGACCTGTCGTATACGTCTATCCTTGTCGATTTCCAGATAGTGGGCGGTAAATTTTCAGCCGATGGGATCGCAGCCTACACCGCCCACATTGGGAATTATCTCAAGACTATACTGTCGGATCCCGACTCGATCATCGCGAACGGACGCAAAATCACTCTCAACATCACTTTCCCGAAAGACACGGGCTCGGGGGAAGATGCATGCGTCAAAGCGCTCAAGGACAAATTTACGGAAGCGCTGGCTTCGAGCGGGGCAACTTTGCCCCATCGCGGACTGGACGATAAAGGCGCCCCTCGAACCGGCATATTGTTTCTTCATCAGATTACCGACGACAAAACCACTTCACGCAGGTGGCGGTACAAGCTTCCCGAATTCGACCAAGACGGCTTGCCCGGTCCAGGTTCATTTGTCGGACCGCTCGTTAACAGCACACAGTGCCCCATCAAGATCGACTTTTCTGTACAGCCTCACCAGTCCGCTATAGGGGCTGCGGACGGCAAGCTGCTGGCATGGGTCTACAGGCCGCCGGCGGGCGACGTGAATCTCCGGCGCCTTATACTCAGGTCTTTCGCGAAGATAAACGATGACAAACGGATTGCTCCGGGGCACAGCGACGGCAATCCTGGAGATTGTCTGGCGACCGGCGACGTGCTTTGCGATGCCTGCGCTGCGTTCGGAAGATCGGTAAGACTGGACCTGATACCGTGACGCATTAGCGCAGTGCCTGCCCGCCTTGCTTTCCCGTCGGCTGCCCGTCTTTCAGGACCATCGTGCCGTTCACAAATACATACTTCATGCCGGACGCAAGCGAGGTGGGATTGAAAACCACAATATCGGCGGGCGCCCCCTTCTTCAAGAC